>JBILDP010000213.1:0-3744 GCA_044352535.1 Prochlorococcaceae cyanobacterium | reverse complement strand
GTCTGTTCGGCCTCAACTCCGGTGCCGCCCTGGCCACCGTGGTGGGCGTGCTGGTGGAGGTGCCTGTGATGTTGTCGCTGGTGGCGATCGCCAACCGCAACCGACGGCTGTTTCCCGGCGCCAGCCCGGCCTCTTGACTCTCCACTGAGTGGAGACTGCATGGTGAGGGGGATCGCTTGCGTTCCCCATGCGCTCGTTTGTCGTGTCGCTGCTGCTGGCGGGCTTCTGGGCTGCGCCCGTGCTGGCCCAGGGCGATCCTCACCAGCATCACCAACACCACCAACATCACAGCCCTGTCAGCCACGGCCACGAGGTCGGCCCGGCCGGCGCCACCTACGACCTGCGCTGGCTCGACGCGATGGTGCAGCACCACACCGGGGCGCTGCGGATGAGCGAATTTGTGTTCAACATCGGCTCCCCCGGTGTGGGTGCCCTGGCCAACGGCATCTGGCGCGAGCAGGCCCGGGAGATCAAGGCCATGGGGCAGTGGCGCAAGGCCTGGTACCCGGAGGCGCCGGTGTACCCGGTGGCCCTCAAGGCCGGCGGTGATCCCAACTCCTTGGCTGGCCTGGAGCGGATGGGCGCTGCCCAGATCCAGGCGATGCAGATGATGGGATCCACGCCCACCACCACCAACAGGGTGGTGTGGTTTTTAGAGGGAATGATCACCCACCACGGCGGTGCCCTCCAGATGGCTCACGACGCTCTGGACAAGAGCCGCAACCCCACCGTGCGGCGCCTGGCCCAGGAGATCATCGTGGCCCAGCGCGCCGAAATCATCGAACTGCGACGCATGCTCGGGCGTGAGGGCTTGAACAAGCCCGAGTACAGCCAATACGACGCGCTGTTCAGGTTCTGACGCATCGCCAACGGCAGTCTCCTTGCTCTGCCTTAGGCCCGGCAGCCAAGCTGGTTCCAACCGCAGCGGCCAGATGGGCGATCACGATCAACAGAAGCTCACGCCCCGCGAGATGGTGCGGGCCCATGCCTATCCGGTGCTCGCCGCGGTGAGCACCGTGGCGTTGGTGGTGATTGCGGCTTCCCTGGTGCCCATCGCCCGTCAGGCCGACCACCTGAACCGGTGTCTGACAACGCCCAACGCACCTGGCTGCCCGCGCTGACGACCTCTGCTAACCCACTCTTAAACCGCCGACTACTCCCCCTTTGCTCCGGGGGCCAGGGGGCTCCATAGCGTTGCGCCAACCTTCGGCTGAGGCCGTCATGGTGTTTACGCCAGCTCCACAGAGTGACGCCCGCGAATCGTTCCGGCACCTTCTGGAGGAGAGCTATCAACGCCGCAGCCTGGTGCATGTCACCGCCGGCAGCACCGTGCCCTTGCTCAAGAAGACTGTGTGGCTGGTGGTGAGGGGGATGGTGAGCCTCAGCACCATCTCGTATCAGGGCGATGAGCTGCTGGTGGGCCTGGCGGGCCCCAATGAACCCTTCGGCGAGCCCCTCTCCAATCTCGATACCTACGAGGCCCGGGCCCTGGCCGATTGCGACCTGCTCTGCCTGTCCTGCGACGAGATCGCCCAGGCCCCCCATCTGGCCGTGGCCGTGTTGCAGGGGCTTGGGGCCCGCTATCGCCAGAGCGAAGCCCTGCTGGCCCTGCTTGGGCTGCGCCGGATCGAAGATCGGGTGCGGGGCTTTCTGGAGCTGCTGGCCAACGACTATGGCCAGCCCTGTGACCAGGGTCTTCGCCTCGACCTGCGCCTCACCCACCAGGAGATCGCCAACGCCCTGAGCACCACCCGGGTCACCGTGACCCGCGCCCTGGGCAGCCTGCGCGAACAGGGCTGGCTTCAGCTCGACTCCCATCGCCGCCTGGTGATCAGCCATCTGCCTGCGGTCCGGCGTTGATTCAGCACCGTTCGGCTCCCACTGGTCAGGCTGCTGTGGGCACTGCTGCTGTGGGCACTGCTGCTATGGGCACGGCTGCCGTGCCAGTGGGTGCCTCTGCCCTAGGCAAGGTTGTCGTCGGCTCAACGGCCGGTGCCAACCCTGCAGGTCTCTCGCCGTTCTGGGGGGCGACCCTGGTTCGCGACAATGGCCAGATGCCTGCCCGCCTGCTGCTCGTCGAGGACGACGAAACCATCCGCGAAACGATTCGTGAGGCCCTTGTGCAGGAGGGCTTTGCCGTGACCGCCTGCGGCAATGGCCGCGATGCCCTCAACACCCTGCAGCGCGCCCCGGAGGGGGAGGGTTTTGAGCTGGTGGTGCTCGACCTGATGCTGCCGGGGCTGGGAGGTCTGGAGGTGTGCCGCCAGCTGCGGGCCGCCGACGACCAGACCCCGATCCTGGTGGTGAGTGCCCGCGATACCGAAACCGACCGGGTGCTCGGCCTGGAAGTGGGTGCCGACGACTACCTGGTGAAGCCCTTCGGCATGCGTGAGCTGGTGGCCCGCTGCCGGGCCCTGCTGCGCCGCACCGCCAATCCGGCCAGCCAGCCTCGTGTGCTGGAGCACGCCAACCTGCGCCTGTATCAGGAGGAGTGCCGGGTCACGCGCAATGGCGTCGACGTGAACCTCTCGCCCAAGGAATACCGGCTGCTGGAGCTGTTCATGCAGCATCCCCGCCGGGTGTGGAGCCGCGACAAGCTGCTGGAGCACATCTGGGGCATCGACTACTTCGGCGACAGCAAGACCGTGGATGTGCACATCCGCTGGCTGCGCGAAAAGCTCGAGGACAACCCCTCCGCGCCGGTGCACTTGATCACGGTGCGTGGCTTTGGCTACCGCTTCGGTTGAGTCGCACGCCCTTGAGTCGTTTGCCCAAGCCCTTTGCCTGGCTGCGCCGCCCCTGGTCTGCCGGCCGCCAGCCCGCCGCCAACCTGCCCACGGCCCGGGAGCTGCTCAGCTGGATGGACACCTCTCCCGCCGGCTGGATCCTGCTGAACCGGGATGGCCGGGTGTGTCACCTCAATCCCCGGGCAGAGCAGCTGCTGGGGGTGAGCGGCGGTCTGCCGGCTGAGGGACTGCCCCTGGAGAGCCTCTGCGGCGACAGCACCTTGCTGGAGGCCGTGGCGATTGCCCGTCGCCTTGATCGTCCCCAGCGGCTGGATTGGCGCACCCGCCGCGAGGATCTCGATGTGTTGGTGGCGCCGGCCAGTGGCGGCTGGCTGGGGGTGCAGCTGCAGAACCGCCGCTCGCTCGAGGCCCAGCTGGAGCAGCAGGAGCGCTGGGTGAGCGATGTGGCCCACGAGCTCAAAACGCCACTCACCGCCCTGCTGCTGGTGGGGGACAGCCTGGCTGCCCAGGTGAACAGTGGCAATGCTCACCTGGTGGAGCGGTTGCAGCGGGAACTGCTGCGGCTGCAGGAGCTGGTGGGCGATCTGCTGGAGCTCTCCCGCCTGGAGAACACCCTGCCCGGCACGGGTCTGCCGCTGGCGCCACTGCTGCTGCCTGACCTGGTGGAACAGGTGTGGGCGGGACTGCGGCCGCTGGCTGAGCAGCGGGCCATCGCCCTGGAACTGCAGACGCCGCCGGCGCTGTGCATTGCGGCCGATCGCTCGCGTCTGCACCGGGCCCTGCTCAACCTGCTCGACAACGCCATTCGCTACAGCCCCGATGGCGGGGTGGTGCATGTGCGGCTGGAGAGCCGGGCCGGCTGGTGCCTGATCGGGGTGCAGGACCAGGGCCCTGGCTTCAGCGCCGCCGACCTGGAGCACATGTTCGAACGCTTCTACCGGGGCGACCCCTCGCGGGTGCGCAGCCAGCGCACCGGCAGTGGTCTGGGACTGGCGAT
>JBILDP010000046.1:0-12695 GCA_044352535.1 Prochlorococcaceae cyanobacterium | reverse complement strand
TGGAAATCGTCTGGACGGCGATTCCTGCTGTGGTGATCCTGTTTGTGGGGATCTACAGCTACGACATCTATGAGCGCATGGGCGGCATGGTGCCGCTGATGGACCACGCCGCCATGGATCACATGGCGATGGATCACATGGCGGTGGATCATGCCGCCGTGGCCACACCCCAGAAGCGCATCTGGGGTGGCATCGGTCCAGCGGCCAGCGCCCCCTCGGCAACGAGCAGCCTGCCAACCCTGCCGGTCGACGTGACGGCCATGCAGTTTGCCTTCATTTTTCACTACCCCGAAGGCGACATCACCAGCGGCGAACTGCACGTGCCGGTTGGCCAGCCGGTGGAACTGCGCATGAGCGCCCTCGATGTGATCCACGCCTTCTGGGTGCCGCAGTTCCGCCTCAAGCAGGACGTGATCCCAGGCCAGCCCACCGTGCTCTCCTTCACCGCCACCCGCGCCGGCACCTATCCGGTGATCTGCGCGGAGCTCTGCGGGCCTTACCACGGCGGCATGCGCACCTCCGTGGTGGTCCACGAACCCGACGACTACCAGGCCTGGCTGCAGCAGAACAGCCCTGCCACCACCGCCTGAGCCCGCCATGACCGTTGCCACCCCCCGCGATCTCGAGCCCGGCCTGCAGCCCAGTGGCTGGTTGCGTTACTTCAGCTTCAGCCTCGACCACAAGGTGATCGGGCTCCAATACCTGGTCTGCGGTTTCTTCTTCTATCTAGTGGGCGGCCTCCTGGCCGGCGCCATCCGCACCGAGCTGGCCACGCCCCTCTCGGATTTCATGCCGCGTGACACCTACAACGAGGTGCTCACCCTGCACGGCACGGTGATGATTTTCCTCTGGATCGTGCCGGTGGTGAACGGGGCATTCGGCAACTATCTGATCCCCTTCTATGTGGGGGCGCGCGACATGGCCTTCCCGCGGCTCAACGCGGTGGCCTTCTGGATGATTCCGCCCGCGGGCCTGCTGCTGATCAGCAGCTACTTCCTGGCCGGTGCCGCTGCCCAGTCAGGCTGGACCGCCTATCCGCCCCTGAGCCTCACCACGCCGGCTGCCGGCCAGGTGGTTTGGATTCTCAGCGTGCTGCTGCTGGGCGGCAGCTCGATTTTCGGCGCCGTCAACTTCATCGCCACCATTCTCAAGCTGCGCAGGCCTGGCCTGAAGATGATGCAGCTGCCCATGTATTGCTGGGCCATGCTGGGCACCAGCCTGCTGGTGGTGCTGTCGACCCCGGTGCTGGCGGGCGTGCTGATTCTGCTCAGCTTCGACATCATCGCCCACACCGGCTTCTTCAACCCGGCCCTGGGCGGCAATGTGGTGGTCTACCAGCACCTGTTCTGGTTCTATTCCCACCCGGCCGTTTACATCATGGTGCTGCCGGCTTTCGGCCTGGTGAGCGAGATTCTGCCGGTGCACGCCCGCAAGCCGCTGTTCGGCTACACCACCATGGTGTATTCGATCATGGCCATCGTGTTCCTGGGGCTGATCGTGTGGGCCCACCACATGTTCACCAGCGGCACACCACCGTGGATGCGCCTGTTCTTCACAATCGCCACCTCCTTCATCGCGGTGCCAACCGGCATCAAATTCTTCAACTGGCTGGCCACGCTCTGGGGAGGGAAAATCGCCCTGAACTCAGCGATGCTGTTTTCCTGCGGCTTCATCCTCAACTTCGTGTTTGGCGGCATCACCGGCATCACCCTGGCCCAGGTGCCCTTCGACATCCATGTGCACGACACCTACTACGTGGTGGGCCATTTCCACTACATCGTCTACGGCGGCACGGTGTTCGTGATCTTTGCCTCCCTCTACCACTGGTATCCCAAGTTCACCGGCCGTCTGCTCAATGAAGACCTGGGCCGGCTGCATTTCCTGCTCACCTTCATCGGCTTCAACCTCTGCTTCCTGCCCCAGCACTGGCTCGGCCTCAATGGCATGCCGAGGCGAGTGGCTGAATACGACCCCACCTTCACCACCCTCAACCAGGTGAGCAGCGTGGGCGCCCTGATCATGGCGATCAGCACCCTGCCCCTGCTGATCAACGTGGTGGTCACGGCGCTCAACGGCAAGCCGGCCGGCGACAACCCCTGGAACGCCCTCACCCCCGAGTGGCTCACCAGTTCGCCCCCTCCCGTCGAGAACTGGAAGGGGGCGGCCCCCCTGGTCACGGAGCCCTACGGCTATGGCCAAACCGAAGCCCAGGAGGCGGCCCGATGACCAGCACCAGCACGACAGCCGGCAGCCAGGCCGCCATCAACAGCCCTTCCGGCAGCAGTCACACCGGTGCTGAGCAGCACCACGACGCCCGTCTGTTTGGTCTGGCCACCTTCCTGGTGGCCGATGGCATGACCTTCGCCGGCTTCTTCGCCGCCTACCTCACCTTCCGGGCCGTGAATCCGCTACCGGAAGGCAGCAACTACGAACTGGAGCTGGTGTTGCCCACCATCAACACCGTGCTGCTGCTGATCAGCAGTTTCACCTTTCACCGGGCGGGCAAGGCATGCCGTGCCAACCACCTGGGCGCCAGCCGCACCTGGCTGCTGGTCACCGGGGCCCTCGGTGTCGCCTTCCTGGCAGGCCAGATGGTGGAGTACTTCTCGCTGCCCTTCTCCCTCACCGACAACCTCTTCGCCAGCACGTTCTATGCCCTCACCGGCTTCCACGGTCTGCACGTGACCCTGGGCACGATCTGCATTGCGATCGTGGCCCTGCAGACACGCCCCGGCGGCCCCATCTCAGCCGGGAGTCACTTTGGGCTGGAGGCAGCAGAACTTTATTGGCACTTCGTTGATGGCATCTGGGTGGTGCTCTACGGGCTTCTTTATCTGCTGTGAGCAATGTGCCCGTGGCGAGCAATCTCACCTGATCGCTCTCACCCGATCGTCAGGATGTAGCCAAAGCCCCTTGCAGGCCTACCACCATGGAGGTCAAAATCGGCATGTTCCGTCAATGGCACCGGCGTGTGCCCCAGCTCCCATGGGCACCAATGGCGAGATGTTGGTGGGCCAGGCCCTGCTTGATCGCGCCCGTTCCCTCAGCAACCGGCCCGAGGATCAGATTGCGCGGGCCTGTGGCTATGTGGGCCCCAGCGGCCGGTTGCTCAAGAAGAGTTTCTACCGGGCCCTGGTGGAGGCCAAGGGCTACGTGCTGCCGAAGAGCGCAGGCATGGGGGCTGGCCACGGCAGCAAGGGGCGCCAGGCCGAATTCCGCACCAAGGTGCACGGCAACGGCAACCTGCTGATCGGCAACGCCTACACCCGCCGCATGGGCCTGGAACCCGGGCAGGAATTCAGGATCGAAATCCACGCCGAAACCGGCTCGATCTGGCTGATTCCCCTGGAGGAGACCAGCCCCGACTGCTGAACCACGGCAGCCGTTGCGGCCCTGTCCCGCAGGATCGACAGCTCTCAACCCTGATCAAGCTCAATCCGGATCGTGGAAGCTGGCGCTGAAGACCAGCAGGTCGACCCCGCTGAACAGGAAACTGATCCCCACCAGGATGCCGAGCACGCCCATCAGGGCAGCCGGTGCCATCGAGAGAATCAGGCCCCCCAGCACCACCGTCACGATCCCGTTGAGCAGGCCCCAGCCCCAACCGCGGATGCGGCGATGACTGAGGGCCACCAGGCTGGCCACCAGCCCTTCCAGCAGAAACACGATCCCGATGGCGAGGGTGAGCGAGGCCACTGGCAGCACCGCCCCAACCCCACCGGATCCGAGCTGCTGAATCATCGAGACGCCGGCCACCAGAAACACGGTGGACACCACCAGCCGCCAGAACACCAACCAACGGCCCAGCAGGCGGGCCCGCATCAGGTTGTTGATCCAGCCCACGATGCCGCCCACCAGAAAGGCCATCGCCACAACCGCCGTGACCCACACCGAGGCCACCAGCGGAAACACCAGGGCCAGCACCCCCAGCACCACCATCAACACCCCTTCAAACAGGGTGAAGGCCCTGAGATTGGACGTGCTGGATGTCCACAGATGCTGGTCGCTGATCCGGCCGGCCATGGTGAAACTGAGGGCTGACTGCACCGTAGGCAGGCTGCCCGGAGACGTCAGCGCTCAGGCCCAGCCGTGCTCGGCCAGCCAGCCGTGATCCAGCCCCTGGCCCCCGGCCGACCCGTCGCCAGTCCCGTCGCCAGGGGGCGCGCCGGCAGCACGGCTGCTCAGCAGCCGCTCGGCGTATTTGGCCAGCAGGTCGGCCTCCAGGTTCACCACATCGCCGGGGCGCAGCTGATGCAGGGTGGTTTCGGTCCAGGTGTGGGGGATCACGGCGATCCAGAAGCGGGAGCCATCGCCGCTGCAGCCCGCCACCGTGAGGCTGATGCCATCCACGGCGATGCTCGCCTTCTCGCACACATAGCGGCCGTAGGTCGGATCCCGCCAGGCGAGCTCCAGCCGCCAGCTGTCGCCGGTGCGCGCAGCCCCCAGCACCTGGCCGAGGCCATCCACATGGCCGCTCACCAGATGGCCCCCCAGGCGGTCGGCCAGCCGCAGGGCCGGCTCGAGGTTCACGGGGGCGCGGCGCTGGGCTTTGGCCGCGAGAGTACTGCGACTGAGGGTTTCGGGGCTCACATCGGCACGAAAACCATCGGCGAACCGCTCAGCCACGGTGAGGCAAACCCCATCCACGGCCACGCTGTCACCCAGCAGCAGCTCCGCCGGTGCCCAGCCCTGGCCCGTGGCGGCTGGCGCTTGCCAGCGCAAGCGCACGCCGCCCGCGACGGCCTCAATGGTTCCGGTGGCCCGCACCAGACCGGTGAACATGCCCCCTCCTTTGCGATTGCTTTGCGGTCCGGCCGGCTCAGCAGCCTCCGCCTCTGGCCATAATCAGGCAAAGGGCCACGCCAGCAGAGGGGCACGGCAGACCATGGTGGAAATGCGCGTCGCTGGCATCGCCCTGGATGCGGCCAGCCGCAGTCCGATCGTGCTGCTGCGGGATCCCTCCAGCCGGCGCCAGGTGCCGATCTGGATCGACCAGGCCCAGGCCCAGAACATCCTGGCCGGCCTGGCTGAGGAGCCGCCACCGCGGCCCCTCAGCCACGATCTGATGGTGGCCCTCCTCGATGCGGGCGAGCTGGAGCTGGATCGCGTGATCATCCACGCGATCGAGGAGAGCACCTTCCGGGCGGTGCTGAAGCTCAGCCGCGCCGATGGCCAGGTCTTCGAGCTCGATGCCCGGCCCAGCGACGCCATCGCCCTGGCGGTGCGCACCGGCAGCTCGATCTGGATGCTGGAGGAGGTGGTGTCCGACGCGTCGATCCCGGTGGATGCCGAGGCGGATGCCGAAGACGCCGCCGACTTCCGCCGTTTCCTCGACTCCGTGAGCCCCGCCGAACTGGTGCGCCACCTCAGCAAGGCCCAGCCCGAACCGGAACTCCCCGAACACGCCCCAGACTCCGGCGAGGATCCCAACGACAGCGCCGGTGACACGCCGGCCGGCGACAGCCCCGCCGGTGACAGCCCCAGCTGAGCGCCCCTTCGGCGCCGGGCCGCCGGTGTCGGCCTTCACCCTGGGCACGATGCGGGCCCTGGGCAGCCCCGCCCAGATGGAGGCGGTGCTGCGCGCTGCCCTGGCCACCGGCATCAACCACCTGGAAACAGCCCCCGCCTACGGCCCGGCCGAGAGCTTCCTGGGCCAGGCCCTCACCGCCCTGGCCAGCGAGGGGCTCCGGCCCGCAGGCGGCTGGCGCATCACCAGCAAACTGCTGCCCGGCGCCGATCTGCAGGCTGGCCAGCAGCAGCTGCGCGCCATCCTGCAGCGCCTTGGCGTCTGCCAGCTCACCACCCTGGCGGTGCACGGCCTCAACACGGCCGAACACCTGGCGTGGGCCAGCCACGGCCCGGGCGCCGAGCTGCTGGCCTGGGCCCTCGGCGAGGGCCTGGTGGGGCAGGTGGGCTTCAGCAGCCATGGCAGCCCCGAGCTGATCGAGGCCGCCCTGGCCACGGGGCGCTTCACGGTCTGCAGCCTGCACCTGCACCTCTTCGACCAGACCCGCCTGCCCCTGGCCCGCGCCGCCCTGGCCGATGGCATCGGCGTGCTGGCCATCTCGCCGGCCGACAAGGGCGGCCGCCTCTACGACCCGCCGCCCGAACTGCAGGCCGACTGCGCCCCGTTCCACCCCCTGGAGCTGGCCTACCGCTTCCTGCTCGATCAGGGGATCTCCACCCTGAGCCTGGGGGCAGAGCAACCGGGGGATCTGGCCTGGGCCGCAGTCCTCAGCGGGCCCTCGCCCTGGCTGAGTGATGCGCACCACACAGCCCTGAAGCGCCTGGCCGCCCGCGGCCGTGAGCGCCTGGGCAGTGAGCGCTGTGGGCAGTGCCGCGCCTGCCTGCCCTGTCCCAATGGGGTGCCGATCCCCGAGCTGCTGCGGCTTCGCAACCTGGCCGTCGGCCACGGCATGGGCGCCTTCGCCGAGGAGCGCTACAACCTGATCGGCCGCGCCGGCCACTGGTGGGAGGAGCGCAATGCCTCGGCTTGCCAGAGCTGTGGGGCCTGCCTGCCCCGCTGCCCCCTGGAGCTGGCGATTCCCGATCTGCTGGCCGACACCCATCAGCGCCTGGCCGCCGCCCCCCGGCGCCGGCTCTGGGGCTGATCACTCATTTGAGTAATCGCAAAATCTGAGAAACCCGTAGCGTCGAATCAGGAATGGAGCGGGCAAACCGCTTCAAAAAGAACAGTAAGTAAATCACACAGACCATGGCCAACCCAGAGAGCTACAGCAATTGGATGGCCGGGCTTTCTGGCGACATGAACCTGGCCAGCCTGGCGCTACCGGGGACTCACAACTCTGGGGCGAACTATCTAAGCCTGGAGAACGACATTGATCTTGCTCAAATCCTGAGACCGAGCGTTCCCGATCTGCCCTGGGGGCTCGACGAAAAACTGCTGAATGCCCTGGGCAAACTGGATCCACTGATCGACGCGGTTGTCGGCCTCTACGCCCTCAACCAGGAATCCACAATCAGCGAACAGCTCTCAAATGGCATTCGCTACCTCGACATTCGCTTCAACTACGACGAAGCAAACGACAGGATGCTGATTGCCAATGGGCCCGTGAACTACGGGTCACTCGATCTGGCGATGCAGGAGATCGAAGCCTGGCTTGCCGCCAATCCCAGTGAAACAATTCTGCTGAAGCCAAGGATAGACGATGGGCACTCAGATGCCCTGATGAAGAATTTTTTTAACGATCGCTATGTCTATAGAAGCCTGACATCTCCATCGCCTGCCCTGAGGACGTTTACAGCAGAGGAGCTGGCCACCAATCCGTTTGCCGATGATCACGCACGACAAACTCCACTGATCGGCGACAGCATTTTCTGGCTGGGCGATCGGCTGCCCTCCCTGAGCGAAGCGCGGGGCAAGATTGTCCTACTCGATGCGGGCTTGTGGGGCACCGAGCAGGATAAATGGGACGCCTCTGCTCTCAGCGGTGGGATTCAGGCAAAGATCAATCTGATTAAGAATGCAATCACTGAGATTGCTGAGGCTGCCCCCAGCCAGCTGGTTCAGAATCATTTCCAACTCTCCCCGGGTGCGCCGCGCTTCGATCAGATCCTGCCAAATAGCCAGGCCGGCTGGTACGACCTGGCAAAACTAGCCATCCATTCGCCCGAGAAGCTTCTCCATCAACTGGTCCAGCGGGTCTTTACTCCCCTCACCCCTCCCATTGGCTTGGCGGCCCAACTCAATTCAGCAGCGCTGGAGCTGCTCCAGGGTCTACCAGCAGACCAACGCACGCGGGGGCTCTGGGTTGGCGACTTCACCGATGGCTCCTCGGACTTTGTGGATCAGGGTTTAGCAGCGATCACCAACGCTCTGGGCCTGCCTGAAGATACGAGCAAGCTCAGCACTGCTGAACGAATCAAGGTCAATCTTCTACAGGCTCTCACCGAAGAGCTGAGAGAAGCAGGAACACTTCAAGCGGCCGATGTAACCCCTGAAATCGTAAAGCAAAATCTTGGTAGCGTTGTCAGTTTCAGCAACAAGCTGATCAAGGAGGGAGGATCAAGCGAACTCCGCATCGACTGGTTTGACCCAGCCATCTCCACCATATTTTTCGAACTCACGCCATCTTCGCCTGGAGCCGCAAAAAACGATCTTCTGATCGCAAATAGCGCGCAGAGCGACAGTGGCTACATGGTGCGGGAAAGCAACAAAACGTGGCGAGGACATGTCGCCAAAGGCGCCAGTGGTTACCTCACAATCTATGGACTGGCCAACGAAGACACAGAGGAGACCCCTGAATCGTTCAGCCTTCAACTGTATCGCGACGAGTTGCGCAAAGAAAAACTGGGTGAGTCAGTCAGTTTCACGATTACACCAGGAACCGGGGACAGTTCCTCCGCCCAGACGGCTTACACGATCACCACCGCAATTGCCAATACGCCATGGGCAGGTTCGGGCGACGAAGGCAGCCCAGCGTTGCGTTCCCCTTCCAGCATCAAGCTGATCATTGAGGGGCTTGATCGTAATGGCGATCCCATCAGCGCCGACGTTGAGCTCAGCGCAGGGATCTACAACCGGGCAATCAATAGCAATCGCCCACTGCCATTCCAAAGGGGAGCCACTGATCGATTCAATGTGCTTCTGGATCAACGCTTTGAATCGATCAGCTCGGCATCGGTCCAGGCCAGCAACGCAGATCAAGACTTCATCGATCTCAAGTCTTTAACCATCAACCGCATCAATCCACTGCGGGATCCAGCATCGCAAAGGCAAGTTGAACCACTCTTCGCCGTTGATTTCCAACGAGATGCTGTAAAAGTTGAAATCCAGAACGAGGACGGCCCTCCAACTGGCCAGTATCTCTACAAAACAGGTGTCACCAATGATGGGGCTTACCGAATCAACAGCACCCAGACCACCAGCTTTGAGGTGCTGGCCTACCTCGGTGGCTCAAATGACAAGGTAGCAACCAGCAAGGGTGATGTCTGGTTCCATGTGCTGGATCAGCATGGCGAACGCACGCCAATCAGTGAAACCAAGCTAAACCTAGATCTACCTACATTTATTATCACACATGGCTTTACCGGTGGCTCAGGTGACAACTGGCTGGCCGGCAAGCTGCCGAATTTTTCAACGACAGCACCCAACTGGAGACTGAACGACAACGACTTGCTGCAATGGGAAGCGTTCTATGGGGACGACCACGCTCTCGGGCTGTCGGTCCAAGAGGCCTACCGCGATCAAGACGGCAACATTCAAGCCAATGTTGTGCTGGCTGATTGGGGAAATTTCAGCGCTATAGGCAGTGGTGCAGCGTCCTATGGCTCCTATGCGAAGGTTGCCGAAGAGCATGTGCCCGCGGCAGGACGTGCGATTGCCGACTACATCAAGAAGCAGGGAATCGATCCAGGCAAGGTCACGCTGTTGGGCCATTCACTCGGCGGCCATGTGGTGGGCATTGCCGGGCAAGGCGTGCAAGACGACGTTCGGAACAATGCGCCTGCCTACGTAGGCAAGGGCCAGGAGGTGGCCACCATTGTGGCGATGGATCCAGCCGGACCCTTGTTTGAAACCTGGGCTCCCCACAAGCGGCTCTCCAATGGTGACGCTGGCCAGGTGATTGCCATCCACACCGACTCCTTGATGGGATTCGATGCACCCCTGGGCAGTCATGACCTCTACATGAATGCCTACTACGGAGTAGCCCACAACGCCCCGGGGATCAGCGCAGAGGAGTTTCAGAGTGCATTGGAAAAGATTTATGCTGCCGCCGAAACGGTTTATAGCGATGTCAATGAACAGCTCGCGTATGCCACATACCTTGCATCTGGATTACTACTCACCTGGGACCCGGCCTTCACCTGGTACCTACTGAAAACTGAGGAAAATCCAGAGGATGGCCGCCAGTGGTTCCAGAAGCAGCACAACTATTCCATGGCTACACTGGCCAACTTGTTCCTTGAAGACAAGCGGCTAAATGATCCTGATTTTGTTCTGCCATTTTGGTTAGCAGGAAACAGCTCAAACATCAGCGATTCAAACCCCAAGGATCCGACGGCCAGCGGCTGGAGCCAAACCTTCAAACGCCAGCTGGATGATTTCCGAGCCCGCAATGACGCCATTTCAAGGGAAGGCCAGATTCCCGCAACGTTTTCAACCCTGATTGCCGGCAATAGCGAAGGTGGTCTCTTCAGTGGTAATCAGCCGCTGCAATGGTTCTCAGGCAAAGCGAGCAACCAGGATTGGCAGAATTTCCCTTACACCTTCCTGAAGCCAGACAGCAAATTTCAGGGTAATGTTACCATCCCCTTCAGCGACTACACCTACTTCTGGAATGACACGGGCAGCGACCTTGGAACGCTTGCCATCGAAGAGATCAGCAAACTGATCACTGGCGAGAAGAACACAATCTCGCAACTGATCAGCGGCATAGAGACCATTGGCGATATCGATCTCTCTTCCATCAGCAACTGGGGTGGCTTCGACTTTTACAATCGCCTTCTCTCTCCCGATTTCGGCTTTGCCGATGGCTCAGGAATCAGCCTCGGTGGCACCAGCATTCCCGATATCGGCGGCGCTGCACTGCTGAGAAAAGTCTCTGAAGCATTCACAGCTGGGTACAACAGCTACAACACTATTTCAAGCTGGATCAATACGGTCTACGGCCTGAAACAAAAGGTATTTGGCGGACCAGTTGTGAACGGCGAGGTTGTACTCGACCTGCGAACCTATAACGCCAGTGGCGCCACACTCAGCCAGAATCTCAATCTCAGCAGCGATTCAGGAGAGGCATCCACGACAACGGATGCGACAGGCTCATTCACTCTTGGCAACCTTCCCGACCCCAACAGCATCGGTAATCGCGATGGGATCCTGGACTACCGCGATGGCTTGGTGATCGCAGGCACTCGAGACAACACTGGATCAATCAGCGTTCTCGACTCCATTTCCGGCAGCACTTATGGATTCCCGCTGGTGGGTCTGCCGGGCGGCAACATCACGCTGCTCACCACGCTGAAATATGCAACCCTACTGCGCTGGACTCCATCCTCCTCACTCCTGGGTCAGGAGCTCAGCCCAGATCTGATCACCCAGCTGTTCGTCCAGATTATCAAGGACGTGCCCCGGGCCTTCCTCGACGACAGCTTCAATCCTTACGCAGCAATCAGTTCCAGCGATCCCGTTGAACGGCAAGCGGGGGTGGATTCACTGGCCTTCGCCTATGAGCACCTAGCCGTGATCAAGCTGATCACGCAACTACTCAAGCCCAGCAGTGGCACTAGCAACAACAGTGATGCCGGTGGATTTGGGCTGATCTATGGCGCCAACAGCCCTGAGGACCTGGCGCTCTGGGGCCGGGAGAGCAGCGACTCTCTGGATCCAGCAGGAGTGGATCGGGCCGAACTGGTGGCGTTCACGGGCTATGGCCTGGCCATTCAGCAGTCGTTCACGGCTGAACGCCCCTTTGATCCGGGCAATGCCGACCATCTCCGGGAGGTGCTGGTGAACCTGCTGAGCAACTATCCCACTGAGGCCATTCTGGAGGGGCAAACTGACAGCTTCAAACAGCAATTCGCCCTGGCCCTGAAACCTGAAGTCAGCGTTGACAGAGACGCTGCACGAGAGGCCGTGCGCAATGCTATCGAAGAGCAACTGGGCACAACGCTCACCAACCTCAGCAACGGACTCAGCATCATCCATGGCGTGCTGCAAGACCGCTTCAGCGATGCGGCCGAACTGAGCGAGGCGATCCCCTCCGTGGGCACCCAGCTGCTGATCCCCACCATGGCCGGGCCAAAACGGTTCATGACTGACACACTCAGCAACGAACTGATCACATTGGCGCGGCAATCCGCAGACCAGAACGCATTCCTTGAAGCCTTTAACGACCTGCTGTTCACCCCCCTCACCATTGATGCTCCCCAGCGCGCAAACACCTTCAAGCTCGCAGTCACCACGGGGACAGGGGAGAGCGTCAGCGCCCTGACAGGCCAGGATCCAACGGCTCGCTTCAGCGTGACGATCACCGATATAGATGGCAATCCCCAGCCAGCACCCGACTACGGTCTGGCGGTGCGTTTCCGCCTGGGGGGCAACGCCGTGGAGGGGCTCGACTACGCGGTGGGCGACAACCTCCAGCAGCGGCTGCTGAGCTTTGCGCCCGGGGCATCAGAGGCCACGCTTGAGCTGCCGATCAACCCGCAAGCCCTCCTTCGCGGCAACGCCGTGCTGCAACTGGAGCTGCTGAGCGCCGACTCCGGCTATGGCGTGGATGCCAACCGGGCCGTGGCCTCTGTGGTGATCGGCCCCAGGGCAAGCGGGGCAGAGAACCTCACCGGCCAGCGCACAGCCTTTGCGCCCCATGCCCTGATCACCAGCGCAGCCAACCAAGGCGAAGACGCCGTGCTCACGGCAACAGCTGATCTGAAGAATGCGATCCTGCGGGGCCAGGATGGCCGCAAAGATTCCTTCGTGATTGGCGGTTTGTATCAGGGACTGCCCCACATCGAAAACTTCAATCCAAGCGATGGTGATCAGGTGCTGATCGATGCGGCCGTGTGGGCCGACAACACCGAGATCACGCTCAGCCGTGACCAACTCGGCCAGGTGGTGAACACCTACGCCGGCTATGTGTTTGACCTGCTCAGTGGGCGCCCACTGGCCCTGATCAGCCAGTACGACGCCACCACGGGGGATCAAGCCTGGACCGGTCTGAGCAGCGATCGAC
>JBILDP010000212.1:0-3787 GCA_044352535.1 Prochlorococcaceae cyanobacterium | reverse complement strand
TCGCGGGTGTCCCGGCCGGTCACGGGGTTTGTGCCGCCGGCTGCCGCACAGAGCGTTTTGAGGGCATCACCGCGCAGGGGCACGTTGGTGAAGTCGGCTCCCTCGATCTTCAGGTCGCCGAAAAACTTGGTGTTGAAGGCGAAGGCGTCCTCCAGCACCGCATTGCGCAGGTCGGTGCCGTCGAACACGGCTGAATCGAGCGTGGCCTCGCGCAGGTTGGTGTTGCTGAGATCGGCGTCCTGAAGCTTGGCGCCGAACAGGCTGGCCCCCTGCAGATCGGCGCCCGAGAGGTCGGCGTCGCGCAGGTTGGTGAGGTTGAAGGTGGCGCCGCGCAGATCCTGGCCGTGGTAGTCGGCACCGATCAGCACCTGTTTGGCCACGTCCACGGCCGCGCTTGCCGGCGCTGCCGGCAGCAGTCCAAGCAGGGCCACCAGGGCCAGGAGTGGCAGCAGCAGCAGGCGTCGCACGAGATCCATGGCCCGGTTGCGGTAGGGGCAGCCTAGGGCGATCCAGCAGGCGCCCCAGCACGTGCGCGGGTCGCGCATGTCCACTCCAGTGCCGTGGGAACCCTGGAGACAGCTGCCGTATCCGCCATGGCCCGCACCGCCGCCCGCCGCCAGGGGGACTGGGCCGAGCAGCGGGCGTTGCGGCTGCTGCGCCAGCACGGCTGGCGCCTGCTGGCACGCCAGTGGCACTGCCGCTGGGGCGAGCTCGATCTGGTGCTGCTTAAGCCGCACCAGCCGCCCCGGATCCTGGTGGTGGAGGTGAAGGCGCGGCGCCGTTGCGGTCCCGATGGCTGGGGACGGGCAGCGCTGCAGCGGGGCAAGCGCCAACGGCTGGAGCGCAGCTGGCACTGCTGGCTGGCGAACGAACCGCAGTGGGCGGAGGCTTCGGTGGAGCTGGTGTTGGCCCTGGTGCCGCTGCCGCCAGTTACGGCACCGGTGCGCTGGATTCGCCTGGAGGCGCTTCGCTGAACTCCACGGTGCAGAGGTAGTGGTAATTGCCGAAGCCCACCTCCACGTCCTGACAGTGTTCTCGGGTGATCACGGCGCCGGCTGGCAGTTGCTGGCGGGCCTGCTGCAGAGCGTGATCGCGGTCCCAGATCGATGAGACGGTGACGCTGCCGGCATGGGCGGGAGCGACGGCACTCCCGAGCAGCGCCACTGCCGCTGCCAGGGCGCCCAGGCCGGAACCACCGGCTGGCTCCTGCCTCTGGTGTCGGGAGAGAGTCATGGGTCAACCCTGGCGTTGCTTTCTCTGTAGCGCCGGCAGCAGGAGCGTCGGCAGGCAATCTGAGGACAACAGCTCTTCCGGCATGGGGTTCAGCGGCCATCGGGCCCGCAAGCGTTTCGGGCAGCACTGGCTGGTGGATGCCGGCGTGCTGGATCGGATCACGGCGGCCGCCGAGCTCACGCCCGCCGATCGGGTGCTGGAGATCGGCCCCGGCCGCGGAGCGCTCACCCAGAGGCTGCTGGCCTCGCCCGCAGCGGCCCTCACGGCAGTCGAGCTGGATCGCGACCTGATCGGTGGCCTGCGGGAACGCTTCGGCGCTGATTCCCGCTTCGCCCTGCTTGAGGGCGACGCCCTGGCCGTGGAGCTGCCGCCGGCCACCAAGGTGGTGGCCAACATCCCGTACAACATCACCGGTCCGCTGCTGGAGCGGCTGGTGGGCCGGCTCGATCGGCCCGTGGATCCCCCCCACCAGCGCCTGGTGCTGCTGGTGCAGCAGGAGGTGGGCGAGCGCATCCGCAGCCAGCCCGGCAGCAGCGCCTACTCCGCCCTCAGTGTGCGGATGCAGCTGCTGGCCGACTGCCGCACGGTGTGCCCGGTGCCGCCCCGCTGCTTCAATCCGCCGCCGAAGGTGATGAGCGAGGTGATCGCCATCGATCCCTGGCCGGTCGAACGCCGCCTGGCGCCCGAGCTGGCCAGGGCCGTGGAGCAGCTGCTGCGGCGCTGCTTCGCCGCCCGCCGCAAGATGATCGGCAACACCCTCAAGGGACTGGCTCCAACAGAGCGGCTGGATGCCCTGGCCCAGCAGGCGGGCGTGAACCTGCAGCAGCGGCCCCAGGAGCTC
Source organism: Prochlorococcaceae cyanobacterium (assembly GCA_044352535.1). Classification (GTDB taxonomy): domain Bacteria; phylum Cyanobacteriota; class Cyanobacteriia; order PCC-6307; family Cyanobiaceae; genus NIES-981. The sequence continues at coordinate 1,713 of JBILDP010000212.1, read as the reverse complement.
ACGCCCCAGGCCTGGGTGGCGCTGGCGGCCGGCTTGAATCCCCCCAGTGCCGGCGTGGATGCCTGAGCGAGATGGCTGAACTGACCGTGTGGGCGCCGGCCAAGATCAACCTCCACCTGGAGGTGCTGGGCCTGCGCGCCGATGGCTTCCACGAGCTGGCGATGGTGATGCAGAGCATCGACCTACTCGATGGCCTTGAACTGGCTCCCACCGCCGATGCCCGGATCCATCTCAGTTGCGATCGGCCCGAGTTGCCCATCGACGGCTCCAACCTGATCGTGAGGGCCGCTGAGCTGCTGCGGGCCCGCAGCGGTCTGCCCGAGCTTGGGGCCCGCATCCACCTGCGCAAACGCATCCCCATCGGTGCCGGCCTGGCGGGGGGATCCAGCGATGGCGCCGCGGCCCTGGCGGGTCTCAACGCCCTCTGGGGCCTGGGCTTCGCCACCGCCGAACTGGCGACGATGGCAGCCGAGCTCGGTTCCGACATGCCCTTCTGTCTGGATGGCGGCACCCAGCTGTGCTTCGGGCGTGGCGAGCGTCTGGAGCCCGTGGCCGAGCGTCCGGCCGAAGGCATGGCCGTGCTGCTGCTCAAGCACCCTGAGGCCAGCGTCAGCACCCCCTGGGCCTATGGCCGCTGCCGCGAACAGCGGGGTGATTTCTACCTGTCGGCGGAGTCCGACTTCGAGCAGCGCCGCCAGGCCTTGCGCCAGGCGCCCCTGCTGGCGGCACTGGCGGGCGGCCATGGTCTGCCGCCCCTGCGCAACGACCTGCAGGCGGTGGTGGAGCCGGAGCAGGCCACGGTGCGTGCCGGCCTGGCGCTGCTGCGGGGGCTCGAGGGTCCGCTGGCGGTGGCGATGAGCGGTTCCGGGCCGAGCCTGTTCGCCCTGTTCCCCGATCTGGACAGCGCCCTGGCCGCCCAGGAGCGGCTGGCACTGCAGCTGGATGCGGCTGGCTTCGAGAGCTGGTGCTGCCTGCTGCGCCCTCAGGGTGTCAGCCTTGACTGGTGAGTCAACCCCCATTCCCAGCACCGGTGCCGCCTGCCGACAACACCTCAGCTGAGTCCGCCTCTGCAGAACAATCCCCGGCAGGAGCCACTCCCGCTGCAACGGGTGCCGTTGTGGAGACGGCCAGTGCTGCTGCGCCAGCCACTGCTGCGCCAGCTACTGCTGCGCCAGCTACTGCTTCGGGCGGGCGCCGCAAGGGGCCGTTGAGCTTTCTCTCTGGTGCCCTCACCGTGGGTCTGTTGTCGTGGCTCTGCCTGGGCCTGAGCCGGCGTATGGCCCTCTATTACGCCCTCCACCCGCCCAGCTACAGCTCGGCCATCGCCCAGAGCATCGCCACGGCGCTCAAGACCCTGATCGTGGGCATGGCGTTCCTCGCCACCTTCAGCTTCGGCTTCATCGCCCTGGGGCTGGCCCTGGTGTTCGGGCGCAGCCTGTTACCGGGTTCCTCACAGCCCGCTGATCCGCCGCGGGAATCCGCCTAAGGTCTGAAGCAGAGACTCCACCCCGAAACCGCCTGGGTATGACTCCCCACGACCTGGGCTTGCTGGTGACGCTGCTGCTGCCCGGGATGCTGCTGTCGGTTCTGATTCTCAGCACGTTCGCCGCCGGCGGCTGAGCGCAGTCGGCTGAGATAGGTTGGCCGGCGAAGAAGTGCGCCCAGCCGTGGCCGAAACGCTGCTGTTCAATGCCCTGCGCGAAGCCATCGACG
>JBILDP010000045.1:0-12796 GCA_044352535.1 Prochlorococcaceae cyanobacterium | reverse complement strand
CGGGATCTGCCGCGCCTGCAGCCGCTCGAGCAGCTGGTCGGCCGTGTCGGTGGCGCGGGGCGAGGGCGCCGGCAGATACACCAGCTTTTCGCTGCGGGTGGCCTCCAGCCAGCCGGGCCGCTTCACGGCGCCCATGTGGTGCTGCTCGAGCATGGCACTGGCCTCCTGCATCCGGTGCTCCAGCACCTGGGCGGCCTCCAGCTGCCTGTAGTTCTGAGCCCAGCGGGCCTGCCAGTGCAGGGTGAGGCCGCCCAGGGCCACCATGCACACCCCCAGGCCCACCAGGGTGCCGTCGCTGAAGCGGTGCAGGCTGGCCAGCCAGGGCGCCCGCCGGGCGATCTTCTGGCTGGAGAGCGAGCCTTCGATCAGCTCCAGCGTGCGGTTGTCGCGCCGCTGCAGTTCGGCGGGGCGGCGTTGCGACCGGGTTCGCCGCTGGGGCGCCAGGGGTGATGGCGAGGGCGAGGCGACCACGGTGGTGGTTGAAAGCTTCGCAAGTGAACCACCCCCGCAGCTCACCAGCAAGGGGCTAACCGGCCAGCAGCACCAGATTCACGAAGGTGAGCCCGTTCCACAGGCCGTGCATCAGCACGCAGCTGCCCAGCCGGCCGCTGCGCAGCCGCAGCCAGCCCAGCCCCAGCCCCAGCACCGCCAGGGCCGGCAGCTCCGCCAGGCTGAGGTGGGCCACGCTGAAGGTGAGGGCGCTGATCACCAGGCCCCAGGCCCAGCCCCAGCGCCGCGCCAGGGCCGGCAGCAGCACCCCGCGAAACAGGGTTTCCTCAAACAGTGGCGCCAGCACGATCGCCGTGAAGGCGAAGCAGCCCAGCGCCACCGGGTTGCGGGTGGTGAGCACCAGCTCCAGCAGGGGATTGCTGCCGCCGCCATCCCCCACCAGTCGCTCCACCAGCCAGCCCACCAGGGCCACCGCCGGCAGCACCATCAGCACCCGGCTCAGGGCCCAGCCGGCCGTGCTCGCCAGCGGCCGCCACTGCCATTGCAGCCGCTGCTCCGGCGGCGCGCCCGCCGGCAGTTGCCGCCGCAGGATCCACAGCGGGCCGGCCATCAGGGCCAGGTAGAGCGCCAGCACCATCACCCCCTGCTGCAGGGCCGGATCCCGGCTCAGCCCCGTGGCCAGCGCTGTCACCAGCGGGCCCGCCAGCAGCGGCGTGAGCAGTTCGCCCACCACCACGAAGCCGCCGGCGATCAGCAGCGTGACATCGATCAGATCGAGGGCCGGCCCAGCCAGCGGCGGCAGCAGCGTCTGCCGCCGCCGCCAGCACTGCCACACCTCGCGGCCCAGCAGCACCAGCCCCACCAGCACCAGCAGCAGCGGCAGGCCATTCACGCCCAGCAGTCGCCACAGGGCCGCCCGCTGCTGCTGCGGCTGGGCGCAGCGCTCCGGATCCCGGCTCAGCTGCTCGCACAGCAGCTGGCGGCGCAGCGGTGAGAGGGGCCAGGGGCGGGCCAGGGCATCGAGATCGGCGGGGTTGAGCCGCTCCCCCGCCGCCAACGCCTCCAGCAGCGGGCGCTGTTCCGGCTTGGCCTGGCCCGCCAGCACGCTGAGCCGCTGGCCCGCCACGGCGGGATCGCCCAGCTGCTGCTCCAGCAGGGCCAGCTGCAGCTGCCATTCCGCCGCGGCCGGTTCGGCTGCCCCGTTCACCTGGCGCTCCAGCTCGTTGCGCAGGGCCTGGCGCGGCTGCTCGGCCCCCAGCGGCTCCTGCAGGGCCGCCGGCAGGGCCGGGGCGGCCAGCGCCACCAGCTCCAGCTGGCGCAGCTGCAGGGCATTGCCCACGGTGGGGCGGTCGAAGCTGTCGACCAGGCCGTTGAACCACAGCAGGCCGGTGAGCAGCAGGCTGAGCAGGGCCAGCCAGCGCTTCCAGGCCGGCCGGGCTGGTGCTGCCGGCCCCGGCCCGGCTCCCTGCTCCTGGCCCGAGGGGGCATTTGTGCTCAACGGCTGGGCCTCCGCCTCAACGACTGGCCCTGCGCGGGCCCGGCTGCCCCCAATTCTCCCCTCCCATACGATGAGGCCCCAGCGACGGGCGGGTCTTGGCTCTTCGAATCGTGCTGGTCCGCCACGGGCTGAGCAGCTTCAACGTGGACCATCGCGTGCAGGGGCGCGACGACCTCTCCAGCCTCACCGACGCCGGCCAGGAGCAGGCCCGCGCCGTGGGCGAGGCCCTGCGCGATATCAGCTTCGACGCGGCCTACTCCTCGCCGCTGCGCCGGGCCGCCGACACGGCCGACCAGCTGCTGGCGGCCCACGGCCAGGACCTCACCGCCCAGCGCCTCAACGATCTGCTGGAAATCGACCTGGGCCCCTGGAGCGGCCTGCTGCGCCATGAGGTGCGCGAGCGCTTCCCCGAGGAGGAGCGGCTCTGGCGCGAGGCCCCCGAGGCCCTGCGTCTGCGCCGGTCTGATGGCAGCAGCTTCGCCCCGCTGCTCGAGCTGATGGCCCAGGCCCAGGGCTATGTGCAGTGGCTGCAGGAGCGCCACGCCACCGCCCTCGATGCGGGGCCGGGCCTGTCGGTGCAGAACCAGACCGTGCTGGTGGTGGCCCACAACGGCATCCTGCGCTGCCTCGTGCTGGCCCTGCTGGGGCTGCCCGCCAGCGGTTTCCGCCGCCTGCGCCTCGACAACGCCTCGATCTCGGTGCTCAACCTGCGCCGCGCCGAGGCCGGCGGACTGGCGGTGCAGCTGGAATCGCTCAACAGCACCGCCCATCTCGGCACGCCGGTGCCCAGCCGCGGCCGGGGCCAGCGCCTGCTGCTGGTGCGTCACGGCGAAACCGACTGGAACCGCCAGGGCCGCTTCCAGGGCCAGATCGATATCCCCCTCAACGCCAACGGCCGCGCCCAGGCCGAGGCCGCCGGCCAGTTTCTGGCTGTGGTGCCGTTCCAGCGGGCCTACAGCAGCTGGATGAGCCGCCCGCGTCAAACCGCCGAGGCGATCCTCGCCAGCCACCCCGGCGTGCCGCTCACCACCACCACCGGCCTGGCCGAGATCGGCCATGGCCTCTGGGAGGGCCGGCTGGAGAGCGAAATCGCCGAGGGCTGGCCCCAGCTGCTGGCCGACTGGAAGTGCGCCCCCGAAACCGTGCAGATGCCGGAGGGCGAAACCATCCACGACGTGTGGCATCGCTGCCTGGCCAGCTGGAACCGGATCGCCACCAGCCTCGAGGCTGAGGAAACGGCCCTGGTGGTGGCCCACGACGCCGTGAACAAGACCATCCTCTGCGCCCTGCTCGGACTCACGCCTGCCGACATCTGGGTGGTGAAGCAGGGCAACGGCGGCGTGACCGTGGTGGATTACCCCCACGGGCCCGACGGCACGCCGGTGGTGAGTGCCCTCAACCTCACCAGCCACCTCGGAGGGGTGCTCGACCGCACCGCCGCCGGCGCCCTCTGACCCCGATGGCCGCCCACTGGCTCACCGGCCTACAGCTCCTGGCAGGCCCGGGTCAGGCGGCCCGCGGCGGTGAGGCGCTGATCGGCGGCGATGGCGCGTTGCTGGCCCTCGACCAGCAGGCCGGCGAGCAGGCCCGCGCCCTGGGCCTCCAGCCCCAGCGCGCCGAGGGCATGCTGCTGGCGCCGGCGCTGGTAGATCCCCACAGCGTGCTGGAGGTGCCCTTCGCTGGCCGCGCCGAAACCCTGGCCAGCCTGGCTGCGGCCGCCGCCGCCAGCGGCTACGGCACCGTGGGGCTGCTGCCCTGGGGCAAGCCCTGGCGCGACAGTGCGGAGCTGCTGCAGCTCCACTGGCCCGAGCCCCTGCAGCTGGGCCTCTGGGGCAGCTTCGCCAGCCGTGATCGCAACGCTGATGGCAGGGGTGATGGCAAGGCTAATGGCAGCAGCGGTCTGGCTCCCCATGCCGACCAGCTCGCCGCCGGTGCCCTGGGGCTGGCCAGCGGGCCGGCCCTGCCGCCGCTGGAGCTGCTGGAGCGGGGGCTGGCCCTGGGCGAGTGGGGCGACCGGCCCCTGCTGCTGGCGCCGCGGCTGCCCCAGCTGGGCGCCGGCGGCTTCGTGCGCGAATCGGTGCACACCCTGCGGGCCGGCTGGCCGCCCGATCCGGTGGCCAGTGAGGTGGTGCCGCTGGAGTTGCTGCGCAGCCTGCTGCGCCAGCGTCCGGCGGCACGGCCGGTGCTCATCAACCTCTCCACCGCCGCCGGGGTGGAGGTGCTGCGCCAGTGGCCTGTGCCTGGCCGCCCCCAGGCCACTGTGAGCTGGTGGCACCTGCTGGCCGATGCCTCCCGGCTCAACCTGGTGGATGAGGGCTGGCGCCTGGAGCCCTCACTCGGCGGTCCCCACGACCGCGAGGCCCTGATCGCCGCCCTGGCCGAGGGCCTGATCACGGCGGTGGCCGTGCACCACCTCGCCCTCGACAGCGAGGAACAGCTGCTGCCCCTCGACCAGCGCCGCGCCGGGGTGGCGGGCCACGGCGGCCCGCTGCTGCCGCTGCTCTGGCAGGAGCTGGTGCGCCAGCGCGGCTGGCGCGCCGAGCAGCTCTGGCAGGTGCTCTGCTGGCAGCCAGCCCGGCTGCTGGGCCTGGCGGAGCCGGGCCTGGAGGCTGGCGGTCGCCGCTGGTTGCTGTTTGATCCCGGCGGCGACTCGGCGTCGCACGACCCGGCCGATGCCCAGCCCCGGGGGTCGCTGGCGGCCAATCACCCCTGGCGGGGCTGGCCCGCCGCCGGCCGCATCCGCGCCAGCGGCCTCAGCGCCCCTGCTCAGTGGCAGCTGTAGGGGCGGGGCTGCCTGTGCCAGTGCTGGGCAGCAGGCTGCCGGTTTGATCGAGCGGGAAGAAGCGCCAGAAGGCCCGCCCGATCACCTCCTTGCTGGGCAGGAAGGCGCCACCGGGCCAGAAGCGGCCGTCCCAGCTGTTGGCCCGGTTGTCGCCCAGCACCAGCAGGTGGCCCGGCGGCACCACCGCATTGAGGCTGCGGCAGGGCCCGATGCCCTGGCTATCCACGGGGCAGAAGTTGCTCACGTAGGGCTCGCTGAGCCGCTTGCCGTTGATGAACACCTGGCCCCGGGGATTCACCTCCACCCGCTCACCCGGCAGGGCCACCACCCGCTTGATGTAGGCGTCGCAGGCCGGATTGGCCACCCCGGGCAGGCCGCCGATCAGGGGCAGGTTCACCAGCAGGCAGCTCAGCGGGTTGTTGCGGCTGCTGGCCGACAGCACCGGATCGAAGTGGTGCGGGGAGTGGAACACCACGATCTCGCCGCGCTGGGGCAGCCGTTGCCGGTAGGTGAGCTTCTCCACCAGCAACCGGTCCTGGATCTGGAGCCCCGGCAGCATCGAGCCCGAGGGGATGTAGCGGGCTTCCACCAGGAACTGGCGGATGCCCAGCGCCACCGCCAGGGTGATCAACACACTGCGCCAGAACGCCCAGGCGCTCTCGCCGCGCTGGGACGGCTGCTGTTCGTCGACGGGCGGGTTCAGGCGGTCTTCCCTGCAAGCTCAGGGCAGATTAGGCACCAGATCCGCCGTTTCCCGCTGTATGGCGCGCCCCCGTTGGCAACTGGCCACCGTTCGCGCCGAGGGACGCTGGCTGCGCCGCTGGGATCGGTTCGTGGCGGTGTGGGCCAGCCTCAACCTGCTGCTGGTGGCGTTCGATCTCACCTATCTGCCCCTGCGGCGGTTCTGGCTGCAGCGCAACCTCTACCCGATCCCCTCGCTGCCCCTGGCGGTGCCGCTCGACTGGATCCCCGATCTCACCCCCTGGCTCGACCCGATCAAGGGGATTGAGCCCCACCAGGAAACCCAGGCCTATCTGGATCAGTTTGATCGGCTGGATCGGCAGTTGCGTCAGCGGGCGCTCCCGGGCCGCCCCCTGCCGGCGCCCCTGGCTCCCGCCCTGGCGGGCCAGGCCCGCAGCACCGCCGAGCTGATCGCCAGCAACGGTTTCGCCGCCTCCGGCAACACCGCCAGCCTGGAAACCGTGAAGCAGCGCCTGCGCCAGCGGGCTGGCACCGCCTCGGCCCAGGAGGCCGCTGCCCTGTTGCTCAGCCCCGCCTGGATCAGCCGCCAGGGCTGGCAGCAGGAGCGGCGCTTCTGGCAGGAGCAGGTGCTGCCCCTGGTGGCCGCCAACTACTGGCGCTCCAGCGACGCCAACGGCCGCCCCACCGACCACTTCTGGCTGCTCGACCTGCTCTGTTTCCAGAGCGTGTTTCTGGTGGACATCCTGCTGCGGGTGGTGCGGCTCAAGCGCCGCCTGCCGGGGTTGCGCTGGCGCGATGCCCTGCTGCGCCGCTGGATCGACCTGCCCCTGCTGCTGCCCTTCTGGCGCTGGCTGCGGCTGCTGCCGGTGTTGGAGCGGCTGCACACCTCCGGCCTGGTGAGCATCGAGCCGTTGCGGGCCGTGATCAGCCGGGCGGTGGTGGCCCTGCTGGCGCTGGAGCTGTTCGAGGTGCTGGCGCTGCAGCTGCTCGACGGCGCCCAGGGCCTGGTGCGCAGCCGCGACTGGCCGGAGCGGTTCCGGCGGTTGCGCAGCCACCAGAGCGTGCCGCTGCTCGAACAGGAGGAGCAGGAGCTGGTGGCCCTGGTGCGGCTGTGGGGGCCGCTGCTGCTGGCCCGCATCGCCCCCAGCCTCGCCCCCGATCTGCAGAACCTGCTCAGCTACGCCCTGAGCCGCAGCCTTGATCGCAGCGTGGTGCCGCAGCCGCTGCGCGGCCTGCAGCCCCTGTTGCGGGTGGAGAACGGCGTGAGCCGCCAGCTGGCCGCCGGCATGGTGGACAGCCTGATGGAGCTCTCCCGCAGCACCGGCACCCAGCTGGCCCGCCGCGACGACGTGCAGCTGGAGCTGCTGCAGCGGCTGGTGGATCGCTTCTGGGAGGAGCTGGCGGCGGCGCTGGAGCAGGGGCCGGTGCTGCAGCGCAGCCAGGAGCTGGTGTGCGCCCTGCTCGAACAGCTCAAGACCACCTATCTCAGCCAGATCAGTCGCTCCGGCATCGAGGCCCTGATCGAGGAGCTCGACGAGCTCGTGACAGCCCAGCCCGCAACCGGCCAGTCGGGCGGCCAATCCGGCAGCCCTTCGGTTGCTAGGGAAGCAGCAGGGCCTGCCATTCCTCCGGCTTGAAGCCGGTGAGCACCTGGCCGCTGGCGCTGACCAGAAAGGGGCGTTTCACCAGCCGCCCATCGGCAGCCAGGGCGGCCAGGGCCTGCTCGTCGTTCATGGCCTGCACCGTGGCGCTGCCCAGGGCCCGGTAGCTTTGGCCGCTGGTGTTGAACAGCCGCTTGCGGCCGAGCTGCTCAAGCCCCAGACGCAGCTCCGCCAGGCTCGGGGGCTGCTGGGTGATGTCGATCGGTTCGGCCGTGAGGCCGTGATCCCGGAGCCAGGCCAGCGCCTTGCGGCAGGTGCTGCAGGCGCCGTAGCTGTAGAGCTTCATGGCGTGGATCCGGGATCGCTCAACCGGGGAGCTCCGGCCTACTTCCGGCCCACCAGCGACTTGAGGGCACCCACCAGGCTGTTGGAGCCCTTGCCGGCACCCTCGGACGGACGGGTGCGCACGGTGACATCGCCGTAGACGGTGGTGCGGCAGCTGAGGCGGTAGTTGGCCGGGCGATCAGCCAGGTACACCTCTTCGGTGTCGCTGCGGGGGGAGAGGTTCTGCATGCCCTCCACCACTTCCATCACGCAGGTGCCGCACTGGCCCAGCCCACCGCAGTTGTTGAGGTTGTTGAGACCCTTGTAGGGGTTGATGCCCGCATCCAGGGCGGCCTTGCGCAGGTTGGCGCCCTCGATGCAGCCGACCTGCTGGCCTTCCTTTTCGAAACGGATGGTGGGCACGGTCGAGCGGGGGTGAAAGTGCGCCGCCCAACTTAGGTCAAACGGCGTCTGGCCCGCCTGTGCTGCCTACGATCGTGATGCTTGCCCATGTGCCGTGTCGGCGATCCAGGGATACGACCTCGTTGTTCAGCAGCTGATCCCGGGCTACGCCAGCCTGGCCCGGCTGGGGGTGGCCCTGCTCGCCGCCTCACCCCTCGCTGGCGCCGAGGGCGCTCCGGTGCTGGTGGCCGGTTGCGGCACCGGCGCCGAGCTGGTGGAGGCCCGCGCCCAGCGCCCCGACTGGCAGCTCACCGCCATTGATCCCGCCGCCGAGATGCTGGAGGTGGCCCAGCGCCGCCTGGCCGAGGTGGCCTCGCCAGGCTGCACCCCGATCCAGTGGCAGCAGACCACGGTGGAAGACCTGCAGGCCGAGGGCGCCTTCGCCGGCGCCCTCTCGGTGCTGGTGCTGCAGTCGCTGCCCGACGACGGCACCAAGCTGGCGTTTCTCACCGCCCTGGCCCGCAGCCTCCAGCCCGGTGGCCAGCTGGTGCTGGTGGATCTGATGGCCGCCGAGCGCTCGCCGCTGCAGCAGCAGGTGCAGCAGGCCTGGCTGGGCTTCCAGCGCGCCAGCGGCCTGGAGGCCGACGCCGCAGCCCTAACGCCCCATCTCCAGGCCCTGCACCCGATCGGTGAGGCCAGGCTCACGGCCCTGCTCAACGCCGCCGGCTTCAGCGATCCGGCCCGGGTGTTTCAGGCCCTCAACGTGGAGGGTTTCCTGCTGCAGCGCTGCCGTTAGGGCTCCTCAGTCAGGGCGCCACCTGGGTAGCGGCCTCGATGCAGCGCTGCAGCAAGGCGTCTACGGCATCCACATCCAGCCAGCCCTGGATGGTGGTCACCCGCCCCTCCATGTTTTTGTAGGTGCGGAAGAATTCGGCCACCTCCTCCAGCTGGTTGGGGGCGATCTGCCGGATCGAGCGGATGTCGCGGTGACGGAATCCCGCCTCCGGAATGCAGAGGAGCTTGCCGTCGTGCGCCCCGCTGTCGACCATGTCGAGGATGCCGATCGGCCGAGCGCGGATCAGGCAACCGGCGAAGGTGGGCTCCTCCATGATCACCATCGCGTCGAGCGGAGCCCCGTCTTCGGCCAGGGTGTTGGGCACGAAGCCGTAGTCGAAGGGGTAGCGCACCGAGGAGTGCAGCACCCGATCCAGGGCCATCACGCCCGCTGTGGCGTTGTACTCGTATTTATTGCGGCTGCCGGCTGGGATCTCCACCACGATGTTCACCAGACCGGGCGCCGGTGAAGCCGGCAGCTGGCGCAGATCCATAGATCAGAGGGGTGGTGATGGGGGCCTGCAGCCGCGAGCCCAGCACTGTGGCCAGGGGCAGGGTGAGGGTGGCCAGGGCGATCAGGCTGCCCAGCAGGGAGGGGAAGGCCAACAGGCCTGGACTGTAGGGATCTTCGCCAGGGTCACCCTGCAGCGCCTGCCCGGTGGGGTGGGAATCGGGCGTGGCGTGCGGGCTGGATGAGGGTGCAGCAAGGGCCTGGTCCTTGCCAGAAGCCTGGGTCGGTCGGGGAACGCTATCCATGGGGTGTGGCGGGGCAGATGCCCTTGACCACGGTTTAACGGCGAGTCAATCGGGATGGCTTGAATTGTGGCATTGATCCACCACACCTGCAGCGTGGATGCCCGCAAGGGCCTGCCGGTGCCGCTCAGGCCGCCGGCCGCGCCTGGTGCCCGCCGGGCTCCAGGCGACTGATGGCCGGGCTGCCCAGGCTCTCCATCTGATCGAGGCGGCTGCGGATCGTGCGCAGCTCATCGAGAATCGAGCTGAGCAGCTGCTGGGTGGCGGTCGAGGGGGAGTTGAGCACCTCCACCGTCACTTCCTTGATCCGCAGCACATCGCGGGCAAACCGTGCCACCTCGTTGGGGTGGAACAGCAGCGGCTCCTTCTGGTCGCTGCGGTATTCGGGGTTGAGCTTGCGGGGGTTGAAGGGGGGGTTGAGGTTGCGCGGATCGGTGTTGGTGTAGCGATACACCGAGGCGCGGGAGCGATTGAGCGCCTTCTGCACGTCATCGATGCCGATCAGGTTGTCGGACCCCTCGCCGCCCGCGGCGGCGTCGGTGGCGTGCAGTTGGCCCATCTCATCGAGCAGTTCCATTCCCGGCATGCCGGCTCCGGCCAATCCGGCGGCGGTGATGCCTGCAGTTCCCCCGATTGGCCCCCCAATTGGATTTGATCCGCCGCTGGCAAGGGCTGGCTGGGGAAGCATGAGACAGCGCTGGGACGAATGGGAAAGCGGCGAGACGCTAGCAGAGGTTCCGCGGGCGGGCTGTACCGGCGGATGCCGATCAACCCGCCGGGCAGGCCAGCGGGCAGGGCGGTGATAGCTTCCGCCCTCCCCTGCTCAACACGGCCATGCGCGTCTCCCGCCTGATGCTGGTGACGCTGCGCGACGACCCCGCCGAAGCCGAGATTCCCTCCCACAAACTGCTCCTCCGCGGCGGCTACATCCGCCGGGTGAGCTCCGGCATTTATGCCTACCTGCCCCTGATGTGGCGGGTGCTGCGCAAGGTGTCGGCGATCGTGCGCGAGGAGCTCGACGCCACCGGCGCCCTGGAGACCCTGCTGCCCCAGCTGCAGCCAGCCGAGCTCTGGCAGCGCAGCGGCAGATGGGCCGGCTACACGGCCGGGGAGGGGATCATGTTTCACCTGGAGGATCGCCAGGGGCGGGAGCTGGGCCTGGGGCCCACCCATGAGGAGGTGATCACGGCGCTGGCGGCCGACCTGCTGCGCTCCTACCGGCAGCTGCCGGTGAATCTGTATCAGATCCAGACCAAATTCCGCGATGAGATCCGGCCGCGCTTCGGCCTGATGCGGGGGCGTGAATTCATCATGAAGGATGCCTATTCCTTCCACGCTGATGAGGCCTGTCTGCGTGACACCTACGCGGCGATGGATCAGGCCTACCGCCGCATCTTCGCCCGCTGCGGCCTGCGCGCCGTGGCGGTGGAGGCCGACAGTGGCGCCATCGGTGGCTCCGCCAGCCAGGAATTCATGGTCACCGCGGATGCCGGTGAAGACCTGATCCTCACCAGCGCCGATGGCCGCTATGCCGCCAACCAGGAGCGGGCCGTATCGCTGCCGGCCGAGGCGGTGCCCCTGGCCGGGGGCGCACGCGCAGGGGGCGGCGGCGAGGAGCTGGCCACCCCGGCCCAGACCTCGATCGAGGTGCTCTGCGCCGCCCATGGCTTCGAGCCCAGCCAGCTGGTGAAGGTGCTGCTGTTGTTGGCCCGCTTCGAAGACGGCTGCCAGCAGCCCCTGCTGGTGAGCCTGCGCGGCGATCAGCAGCTCAACGAGGTGAAGCTGGCCAACGCCGTGACCGCCAGCCTCGGCGGCGAGCACGGGGCGCTGCTGGAGATCGCGCCGCTCACCGCCGAGGCCGCCGAGCGCGAGGGCATCGCCGCCATCCCCTTCGGCTTCATGGGCCCCCACCTGGCCGACGCGGCGCTGGCCGGTGCCCGCAGCTGGCAGCCGCGCTTTCTGCGCCTGGCCGATGCCAGCGCCGCTGGGCTGGAGGCCTTCGTGTGCGGTGCCAACCGCGTGGATACCCACCTGGTGGGAGCGGCCTGGGGGGCGGGGCTCTGCCCGGTGCCCGAGAGCCTCGATCTACGCGCCGCCCAGCCGGGCGACCGCTGCCAGCACGATCCCAGCCAGGTGCTGGAGGCCAGCCGCGGCATCGAGGTGGGCCACATCTTCCAGCTGGGCCGCAAGTATTCCGCCGCCCTCGGCGCCAGCTTCACCAGTGAGGCCGGGGTCGACGAGCCCCTGTGGATGGGCTGCTACGGCATCGGCGTGTCGCGCCTGGCGCAGGCGGCGGTGGAGCAGCACCACGACGCCAATGGCATCTGCTGGCCCACGGCGATCGCGCCCTTCGAGGCGATCGTGGTGATCGCCAATGCCGCCGACCCAGCCCAGGCCGAGCTGGCCGAGCGGCTCTATGGCCAGCTCCAGGCCGCCGGCGTGGATGTGCTGCTCGACGACCGCGGCGAGCGGGCCGGCGTGAAGTTCAAGGATGCCGACCTGATCGGTATCCCCTGGCGCGTTGTGGTGGGCCGGGGCGCGGCCGAGGGCAAGGTGGAGCTGGTGGAGCGTGCCGCCGGCGTCCAGCAGGAGCTGGCGGCCGAGGGTCTGGTGCCCCAGCTGCTGGCCAGCATCGAGGCGCAGCGCCAGGGCCTGCCGGCGGCTTAACGCATCAGGGGCCCTGCCTAGGATCGGGTTTCCTGAAAACTTGCCGATGGCCGCCGACCTCCTCACCTGGTTCTCGCAGGGTCTGCGGCGCTGGGGGCGGGCCCTGGGCGCGCTGGCACTCTGCGGCTGCCTGCTGATCGGCGGCTGCAGCTCAACCTCCGGCATGAGCGGCAACTACGAGCAGGACACGGTGGCGGTGGCCGACGTTCTGATCGCCACCATTGCCCTGCCGGCGGATGATCCCGGCCGCGGTGAGGCCGAAACCACGGCCCGCGGCCTGATCAACGACTACATGGCCCGCTATCGCTCCCGCCGCGACGTGAACGGCCTCGCGTCGTTCACCACGATGCAGACGGCGCTCAATTCCCTGGCCGGTCATTACGCCAACTACCCCAACCGGCCGGTGCCCCAGGCCCTGGCCGACCGGGTCACCAAGGAGCTGAAGAAGGCTGAGTCCGGCGTGGTGCGCGGCGCCTGATCCCCGCTGCCGCTTCAGAGTTGTATCTGTGCTTTGACGAACGGCACCACGATCTGAGAGGCTCTGAGATTGTGCTCAGAAGCGGCTACGGGCCGCCGTGTCCTTGGCCAACGTTGTCGTCATCGGTGCACAGTGGGGTGACGAGGGGAAGGGCAAGATCACCGATCTGCTGAGTCGTTCCGCCGATGTGGTGGTGCGCTATCAGGGCGGTGTGAATGCCGGTCACACGATCGTTGTGGACCATCAGGTGCTGAAACTGCACCTGATCCCCTCCGGAATTCTCTATCCAGACACCGTCTGTCTGA
>JBILDP010000211.1:0-3871 GCA_044352535.1 Prochlorococcaceae cyanobacterium | reverse complement strand
CTGCCGCGCACGCTGAGGCTGCGCTGCTGAAGCGCGTGCGTCCGATCAGCGGGCTGCAGATCCACCGGCCCCTGCGCCCGACCCGCTGAGCCAGCTCTCCAGGCCTTCACCCAGAAAGGACAGACCGAGCACCAGCACGAACATGGCCAGGCCGGGGTAGAGCGCCGTCCACCAGATGCCGGTGGGCAGGGCGGTGAGGGCCTGCTGCAGGTCGCCGCCCCACTCGGGGATGGTTTCGGGCAGGCCCAGGCCGAGGAAACCGAGGCCGCCGAGCACCAGCACCGCATCGGCGGCGTTGAGGGTGAGCAGCACCGGCACCGAGGTGATCACGTTGCGGAGCAGATAGCGGCGCAGGATCCAGAGGGGCCCGGCGCCGAGCGAGCGGGCGGCCTCCACAAACAGCTCCGCCTTCACCTGGGCGCTCTGGTTGCGCACCACCCGGAAATACTGGGGGATGTAGACCACGCAGAGGGCGGCGGCGGCGTTGGGCAGACCGCGCCCCAGCAGGAAGGCCAGCACCACCGAGAGCAGCAGCACCGGCAGGGTGTAGAGGGTGTCCATCAGCAGCACCAGCACCCGGTCGACCCAGCCGCCCAGATAGCCGCTCACCATGCCCAGGGGCACGCCGATCACCAGGGCGATCACCAGTGCCAGCAGCACCACCTGCAGGGCCACGCCGCTGCCAGCCAGGGTGCGCACGCACACGTCGCGGCCCAGGCGGTCGGTGCCGCACCAGTGGGCCAGCGACGGTGGCGCGTAGATCGGGTTCTGCAGACCGGCATTGGGATCCGGCAGCCAACCGGCCTGCACCAGCAGCGGCGTGAGCAGGGCCGCCAGGGCGTAGAGGGCCACAATCAGCACGCCCCAGCGGGCCATCCGGCCCGAGAGATTGGCGGCGCGGCGCAGCAGGGGGGCTGCAAACACGGTGCAGAACGGCGGGCAGAGCCACCAGTTGAGCAGAGCCGTCAAGCAGGGGGTGGGACTGCTTGCCCAGGATCCAGCAGCGACTGCCAGCACGCCGGATGACAGCTGATCCGGTGGATGTTGCGGTGGGCGTTGCGGTGCGCGTGACGGGGTCTACATTTAAACCACTGTCCCAGATCTAGCTTTTATGGCCAGCTCCGCTCTCCGCGCTGGACTCCGCGCCAACCTCCGACAACGCCTGATTCAACAACTGACAGCAAAACGCAGGCATACGCCTGGCGACACCAGCCAGGGTTTCACCCTCGTGGAACTGTTGGTGGTGGTGATCATCATCGGCATTCTCTCGGCAGTGGCCCTACCTGCATTCATTGGCCAGGGCAATAAAGCGAAAGACTCCGCAGCCAAAGCCTATGTGGCGGCCATTGAGAAGGAATGCCAGGTTGGCCTGGTGGAAACAGGCAGCTTCCCAACAACCTTCCAGACCCAAGTTGGCAACGGCGTGACGGGCCAGTCGGATGGTGGATGCACCGCGATCACCGCGACTGCCGACTACACAGGTGGCCCAACCTGGACATCGGCTGTCGACGCAACGACCGGCCAGGCGACACGAACCGGCACCTGGTGAGCCCGACAAGCGTTCAACCAGAACGGTCCACGCGAACAGAACGGTCTACGCGAAGCCCCATCCAGACCTGACCCATCCAGGCAGGCCAGAACCCCCTCCAATCAAGCATGAATACGCCTTAGCGATGTTGCCTTAGATTCATGCCCATCATCGCCCAAGTCGGGCGATGATTATTTATTCAGTACATATACATACGGATATTTATATTTACAAGAGATCATGCCCGCCCGCATGCATATCCATACCGCATCATGGCCATCTCTCCATTCCGGCCATGCTCCCCAAGTCCCACGTCGCATTCCAATGTGAGCCGGACTGACGACCGCCGATTCCGCAAACGCCCCTCCCCTCCCCTCCGCACCCAGCCGGATCGGGGCTTTGCGCTGGCCTTGACCGTCGCAGTCGGCATCATTCTTGGGATCGGTGCTTTGGCCATGGTGATCAGGGCATCCTCGGCCTTGATGGGATCCATCCGATCGCAGCAAAGCAAAGAAGCGCTGGCCGTGGCCGAAGCCGGCGTTGAGAGCGTGATCGGGAAACTCAACACGCACTATCCCTATCTGTTGGTCAACAACCATCCCAACTGGGGAAGCCCAAGCTTTGTTCCTGTTCATGTTTGCCGAAACATGCAGGGAATCAGCTACGCGTCGATGCCCACCGCAGGCGAAGTGAAGGGCAGCAACAACAAGACGCTAGGAAAATGGCAAGTTGTGAGCTATGGATTCCGAGGCAACTACTATTTCGGAGGCACGGGGATACTCCGTGTTGAAGGCACCCGCGTAGCCGAAGATTCAAACAGGATCCTGGCCAAAGCCCAGGTTGAGCAGGAAGTTTCAGTGAAATACAAAGACTGCACGCCAAGAACTCATAACACGATCGCCCTTCTTGGCGAAACAGTGAATGTGGGCAGCACAGCAGTACGCGAAGAGGGCACCAATGAGCCTGGCAACGTGTTGTGCACAAGCTGCAGCTCCACCGCAGACATGAACATCAACTCAAGTGCGATCGGCGACTTCCTGGTTGGACCATTCCCCGTTCCCGCCGTTCCCGAGATGCCTGCAGGCCTGGAGCCATGGGACATCTCCCTCAATCCCGCCGAGATCAGCCGCGATCCAAGAACAGCGCAAATCTTCTCAGGCCAACCACGCACAGTTTCCGGAAAGCAGGTGTGCCTTGTAGACAGCGATGGCGTAACACACTGCCGCATCAACTCAGTACGACTGGTGGGCTCGGAGAGTGCAACGCTCAAAATCATTTATCCCAACAGCTCGTCCGCAACGCGAGAAGTGCGGCTCTACACCGAAGGCAATATCGGGCTAGGTGGCAATGCAGCTGTCTGCCAGGCCATTGCTGATGGCACAACTGATCCTCCTTGCCTCACGAATCCGAGCAGCTATGGATTAACCATGATGTCTCTTCAATGGCTGGGAAGCTCCAGCTGCACAACCCAGGACATCAAGCTGAATGGGGGCGGCAATGCTCTGAACATGTTTGTATACTTCCCCTGTGCTTCTGTTCAAATCAATGGAGGCAGCAACTCACCCGACATCAGAGGAGCTGTATGGACAAAATCCTACAGCTCCTCAGGCGGCAATGTTGATATCGAGGTACCACCCGATCTGATCGCTCAGCTGCAACAGCGCTTTGGCAGCCAATTCTCCTTAAGCCTGAAGCGCCCCGTGGCCATTGGCATTAATCGCTGGCTGAGCTTTGAGCAAACGAGATAATCGTGAACCACAAGAAGAATGCCCCTGCTCCGCAACTCACTGGCTTCACATTCGTGGAGATTGTAGTAGCGGTCGTCATCATGCTCGTTCTAACATCCGCCACAGTCCATCTTTTCCGCGGATTCAGCTCTAGCTTTTTATCCAGCCGCCAGAGAGATTCAATTCAAACGCTAATCCTCAACGACAGCGGAGCACTTCGCCAACTCGTTAAGGAGTACTGCCGGATTCCCCAAGCGGGGAGCCTGCAGAGTTGCACTGGCACTATTCCTTCACAAGACTGGAATGGCGCATACAATCCAGACGATACCGCAGATGGAGACTGCGATCAAAACAGGCTTGCTGCGGCGATGGTTTCAGCCAATCCCGAAAAGTTTCCCAGTTCTCATCAGCTAGACATATCCAGCAACTCCATCGATCTAAAAAATGTCACGATCACAAGGTCGCTCAATGCCCAAGGCAATGAACTTTCCATCAGCTATACAACGGCGAACGATGGTCGTGTTTTGGCGAGAACGACAACCACACTGGTGCCACCAGCCATTGGCTGGTGTCCCTAGATCCAACCAGGGCTTCTCCATCACTGAGCTTGTTGTCG
>JBILDP010000044.1:0-13003 GCA_044352535.1 Prochlorococcaceae cyanobacterium | reverse complement strand
GCTGATCTGCCCCAGCACCGCCGTTTCCAGGGCCCGGAAGCCGGTTTCACCGTCGCTGGCGAAGATATCGGGGATGGTGCGACCGGCCGCCTGCTCCAGCACCGTGTCGGCATCGATGAAGCGGTAGCCCAGGGCCTCGGCCAGCGGCCGGCCCACGGCGCTCTTGCCGGTGCCCATCATCCCCACCAGGTAGAGGTTGAGCCCCTCCAGGCGGCGGGCCAGAGGAGCATGGGAGGGGGCCGTCACGGCGGGCTCAGCAGGCAACAGAGCCCCATTCCTAGGATGAGAAGCCCCGGACTTCGGCGATGACGGCAAGCGCCGCTGCTCCCTGCAACACTGAATCAGGCGACATGGGCGGCAGCGCGGACATGGCCCCCAAAACGGCTGGTCCTCAAGGCACGGCTGGTCCTCACGGAAAGGGTCGGCCCTGCGTGATCACCCGCCGGGCCACGTTCAGTGCCAGCCACCGCTACTGGCTGCCCGAGCTCAGTGACGACGACAACCGGGCCCGTTTTGGGCCGTGCACGCTGGCACCGGGCCACGGCCACAACTACGAGCTGATCGTGGCCATGGGCGGGCCGCTCGATGCCGACGGCATGGTGCTCAACCTCTCCGAGGTGAAGCACGCCATCCGGGCAGAGGTCACCGATCAGCTCAACTTCCGCTTCCTCAACGAGGCTTGGCCTGAGTTTGATCTGAGCCGGCCCGAGGGCTGCCTGCCCACCACCGAGGCGGTCTGCCGCGCCATCTGGACCCGCCTTGCCCCCCACCTGCCGCTGGTGGGCCTGCGCCTCTACGAGCAGCCTGATCTCTGGGTGGATCTCCTGTCCCCCAGTCCCGCGGACGCTCCGCTCCACTCAGCCCAGTCCTCAGCCCAGTCCGCCGCCCCGATGGAAGCCTTCCTCTCGATCCGCACCCACTTCGCCGCTGCCCACCGTCTGGCTCGGCCCGAGCTCAGCCAGGCTGAAAACGAGGCGATCTACGGCAAGTGCGCCCGGCCCCATGGCCATGGCCACAACTATCTGCTGGATGTCACCGTGCGCGGCCGCATCGATGCCCGCACCGGCATGGTGTGTGATCTGGCCACCCTGCAGCGCCTGGTCGACGACCTGGTGGTGGAGCCCTTCGACCACACCTTCCTCAACAAGGACGTGGAGCACTTCGCCTCCACGGTGCCCACGGCCGAGAACATCGCCCTGCACATCGCCGACCTGCTGACCGGCCCGATCGCCGCCGCCGGTGCCCGGCTGCACAAGGTGCGGCTGCAGGAGAGCCCCAACAACGCCGCCGAGGTGTTCGCTGAAACCCCCCAGCTGGAGATGGTGCCGGCTGCCCTCGAAGCCCTGGTGGCCGGCTGAACCCGGTGCTGCGCCTGGTGCTGGCGGTCAGCCTGGATGGCCGGCTGGCGCCGGCTGCCGGTGGGGCCGCCCAGCTCGGTGGTTCCGGTGATCGGCGCGCCCTGGAGGAGGCTCTGGCCTGGGCTGATGGTGTCCTGATCGGCGCTGAAACCCTGCGCCGCCACGGCAGCACCTGCCTGATCCATGCCGCCGACCTGGTGGCCCAGCGCCAGCAACGCTGCCAGCCGCCCCAGCCCACCACTCTGGTGGTGAGCCGCAGCGCCCGGTTCCCTGCGCAGATGGGCTTCTGGCAGCAGCCGCTGCAGCGCTGGCTGGTGGCACCTGACCCCGCTGCGCTGGCCGCGGCAGCCCCGAGCACGCCTCCGGTGGGGTTCCACCGGCAGCTGCCCCTGCAGAGCTGGCCCCAGCTGCTGGCTGCCCTGGCGGGCGAGGGGCTGGAGCGGTTGGTGCTGCTGGGCGGTGCCGCGCTGGCTGGATCCCTGCTGGCGGAGGGACTGGTGGATGAGCTGCAGCTCACCCTCTGCCCGCTGCTGCTGGGTGGGACCCACAGCTGGCTGCCGGCAGCACCGCTGCTGCCGGGGCCGCTCACAGCTGCAGGTGCTTGGCAGCTAGTGGAGCAGCGCCCCCTGGGGGGCGATGAGCTGCTGCTGCGCTACCGGCGCCGGGTTTGATGGCGCTTCAGCGCCGATTCCCGGTGAAGGCGTCGGTGAGCTGGCGCAGGGGAATGGCCTCCAGGCTGGCTGGCGGCAGCCCCACCAGCCGGGCCAGGCAGCGCTTGGTGATGCGCTCGCCCTCCGGGCCCAGCTGTTGGCGCAGCAGCTCGCCCATCACCGCCATGGTCTTGCCGCTCGCATCGGTTTCCTCCACCAGGCAGCGGCTGGTGGTGCGGGCCAGCTGGCGGCAGGGCTGCTCCAGCTGTTGCCTGAGGCCAGCCTGGCCGTTGGCGGCCCTCTCCAGGCAGATCGTGGTGATGCGCTGCTCCACCTGGGGCCGCATCAGGTCGAGCACCGGTCGCATCAGCCCTGCCCGGGCGGGTGGCGGAACCCAGGGGGCGCCCCAGAGCGGGCTGAGCAACAGGCCGGCCAGCAGCCAGCGAGGGGAGAGAGCCATGGGGGGCTGGAGCAGGGGTGGGGCAGCCCGTTGGCGGATTGCCCTGGTTAGTTTTGCTCCCGCACCTCGCTCCGGGCGCCGCGGCCATGGCTGAGCTCCAAGCCCGCTGGCACCAGGGCATCGCTGAGATTCCCGAGGCTGCCTGGGATGGGCTGCTGGATGCCGTTCTGCCCCAGGAGCTGCCCTTCTACCGCTGGCGCTGGCTGCAGCAGCTGGAGGCCAGCGGCAGCATCGCCCCTCGCCAGGGCTGGCAGCCCCTGCACCTGGGCCTCTGGCGCGGCAGTGAGCTCATGGCTGTGGCCCCCCTCTATGTGAAGGGGCACAGCTACGGCGAGTTCGTGTTCGACCAGAGCTTCGCCCAGCTCGCTGCCCAGCTGGGCCTGCGCTACTACCCCAAGCTGGTGGGCATGAGCCCGGTGAGCCCGGTGCAGGGTTACCGCTTCCTGATCGCCCCCGGCGAAGATGCCACCGCGATCACGGCCCTGCTGCTGGAGCTGATCGATCGCTTCTGCGCCGAGCAGGGCATCCTCAGCTGCAACTTTCTCTACGTGGATCCGGCCTGGCAGCCGCTGGCCGAGGCGGCCGGCTGTGCCGCCTGGGTGAACCAGCAGAGCCAGTGGAGCAACCCCGGCCACACTGATTTCGACGGCTATCTGGCCAGTTTCAACGCCAACCAGCGCCGCAACATCAAGCGGGAGCGCAAGGCGGTGGCCGCCGCTGGCCTGGCGGTGGAGCCGCTGGTGGGCGCGGCGATCGCGCCGGCCCTGGTTGGTCGCATGCACGATTTCTATGAACAGCACTGCGCCCGCTGGGGGCCATGGGGCAGCAAGTACCTGAGTGAGGCATTCTTCGAGGCCCTGGCTGGCGATCCGGAGCTGCGCCGCCTCCTGGTGCTGTTCAGCGCCCATCGCGGCGATCCAGGCGAGCCGGTGGCGATGTCGCTGTGCGTGCGCGGCGGCGACCATCTCTGGGGCCGCTACTGGGGCAGCGACGTGGAGATCGACTGCCTGCACTTCGAGGTCTGCTACTACGCCCCGATCGAATGGGCGATCGCCAACGGCATCCGCCACTTCGATCCCGGTGCCGGCGGCAGCCACAAGCGCCGCCGGGGCTTTGTGGCCCAGCCGCGGGTGAGCCTGCACCGCTGGGCCGATCGCCGCTTTGATGCCATCCTGCGCGGCTGGCTGCCCGGCGCCAATACGGAGATGGAGCGGGAAATCGAGTCGATCAACGCCGAGCTGCCGTTCACCGCTTCCTACGATCCACCCCATGCCCCAGCCTTTCGATCCGAGTCGGCGGCGTGAGCTCGACGACAAGCTCTCCCAGCGCTTCATTGCCCTCGATCCGGCGGGCTACTTCCTGATCAAGCTCGACCGTGACGCCGGCGAGCTGATTGCCGAGCACTACGGCAACGGAATCGACGAGCGCGGCCTGGCCACGGATCCCGACACAGGCGAGGTGATCAGCTGTCGCGGCGCCGGTCCACGGGCGCCCCAGGCGATCTACCGGGGCCGCAGCGCCAAGGAGCTGGGCATCACCCTCACCGAGGGCGCTGGCCCCCACCCGGTGAGCTGTCTCGACCATGCCCTCTACTTGGGCCGGGAGTTGCAGAAGGCTGAGGCGGCGCTGGAAACAGGCGCCGATTACGTGCAGGATTAGCCAGGCACCATCTGGGGCGGCGCCACCATCAACGAATGGGACGGATCCACAGGCAGGCCGGCGAGCTGCTCGTGGATTTCGCGTCGCACGATCTGTCGGTATTCGAGGAAGTGCTCGCTGTGGGCCAGGATCGAGATGAAGCCCTTGAAACGGGCTGGATTGTGGCGTGCCATCCCTGCGAGGGCCCGCCAGAAGCGCCAGCGGGTGTTGCGCTTCAGTCCCTGACGCCAGACCACGATCGCCAGGGCCCGTAGATCCACCCACGACACGCCTGCCTTGCCGGTAGGTCTTGCGGTTGAGCCGGCTTGCTCGTTGAGGATCTGCTTGTAGCGCTGGGGTGGCAGCTTGAGGAAATAGCTGTACACCCGGTCGATGTAGGCATTGGGCTCATAGAGCGTGGAGAACGCCTCCATGTACTCGGTGGCAATGTCCTGGATCGGCCGGGTGGGCACGAAGTTGAGCAGGTTGGTCTGGTTCACCCCCTTGG
This sequence comes from Prochlorococcaceae cyanobacterium, assembly GCA_044352535.1. Taxonomy (GTDB): domain Bacteria; phylum Cyanobacteriota; class Cyanobacteriia; order PCC-6307; family Cyanobiaceae; genus NIES-981. Next base: position 8,389 of record JBILDP010000044.1, on the reverse strand, counting down.
CGGCGGCACTGTCCTGAATCAGGCGGCCTTCCTGTTCCAACCGCGTCCACATCGCGGTGTTGGGCAGAGCCTGCAGCATCCCCATCATCGCGTGGGGGATGCCGGTTCGGGTCACGAACTCCACGATCCGGTTGCCGGCGCCGCGCTGCTCGCCGTCGAAGCCGATGATGAAGCCGGCCATCACCCGTAGGCCGCTGGCGGTGATCTTCTCCACCGATTCCTCCAGGGAGGTGCGGGTGTTCTGCAGCTTGCGGGCCGTTTCCAGGCTGGCGGCATCGGGTGTCTCAATGCCCAGAAACACACTCTCAAACCTGCACTCGGCCATCAGGTCCATCAGCTCCTGATCGGCGGCGAGATCCACCGAGGCCTCGGTGGCGAAGCTGAAGGGATAGCCCCGCTCGATCTGCCACTGGCGCAGGGCCGGCAGCAACAGCTTCACGTTGCGCTTGTTGCCGATGAAGTTGTCGTCCACCAGAAACACCGAGCGGCGCCATCCCAGGTCGTAGAGGCGCTCCAGCTCGGCGATCAGTTGCTCGGGGGTCTTGGTGCGGGGTTTGCGCCCGTAGAGCACGATGATGTCGCAGAACTCGCAGTTGAACGGGCAGCCCCGGGAGAACTGCACCGACATCTCCGAGTAGGCGTCGAGCTCCAGCAGGTCGTAGCGAGGCACCGGCGTGGAGGTCACATCGGGCTTCTCGCCCTCAGCCGTGAAGCGGCCGCTGGTCTCACCCCGCTCCAGGGCTTCCACAAACAGCGGCAGGGTGATCTCGCCCTCATCCAGCACCTTGAAGTCGGCCTGGGCCAGCTCCGGGGCGTCCGGGGTGGAGCTGGCGAAGGGACCACCCACCGCCACCGGCAGACCGCGCGCCTTGGCCCGGGCGATCTGCTCGGCCATGTCGGCCTTCTGCACGATCATTCCCGAGATCACCACGAGCTCGGCCCAGGCCCACTCCTCCTCGCTCACCTCCCGCACGTTGCGGTCCACGAGCTTCATCTCCCAGCTCTGGGGCAGCAGTGCCGCCACGGTGACCAGACCCAGGGGAGGCAGGAGCACCTTGCGATCCACCAGCTCCAGGATCTTTTCGTAACTCCAGAAGGTCTTGGGGAACTCTGGATAGATGAACAGCGTTCGCATCGCAGCACGGTAGGCGGATTTTCGTTGCGTCGGCCGCCGGCGTGGGGGTCTGCTGTAATGGCCTCACCTTCACAGCACGGCCATGGGCGCGGCGATCTATCTGGGACTGGTGGGCGGCGGCGTGGTGGCCGCGATTGCTGCCTCCTACGTGTTGCGCGGGATCAAGCTGATCTGATCGCGCTGAGCGCGTTGTCCACCATCGCCTTGGCCCCCACCACCTCGCCCACCAGGTCGTAGGTGTCGCCGGCGGTGATGCGCACGGGCACCATGGTGCCCGGTGCGGCACACAGGCCACCTTCACCCGGCAGCACGCGTACCTCACCGTCTACTTCGGGAGCGAAGCGGGCGCAGCGGCCGATCATTTCGCCGGTGCTCGGGTTCTCCTGCTCGATCAACACGTCCACGATCCGGCCTACCCAGGCGGCATTGCGCTCGGCGGCGATCGGCTGCTGCAGGGCCATCAAACGGTGCTTGCGCTCCTGTGCCACCTCGGCAGGAACCTGATCGGTCAGCTCGGCAGCCGGGGTGCCCTCCTCCGGCGAGAAGGTGAACACCCCCACGTGGTCGAACTGCTGCTCGGCTACGAAATCCAGCAGGTGCTGGAAGTGCTCCTCGGTTTCACCGGGGAAGCCCACGATGAAGGTGGTGCGCAGCACGGCATCGGGCAGCTGCTCGCGGATCCGGCGCAGCACGCCGCCGGTCACGTCGGCCTGCCAGGGGCGGTTCATCGCCCGCAGCACCTCGGGATGGCTGTGCTGCAGCGGCAGATCCAGATAGGGCAGCACATTGGGCACCTCGCGGTAGGCCGCCAGCACCTCCGGCGTGAGCCCGGTGGGATAGGCGTAGTGCACCCGGATCCAGGGGATCTCCACCTCTCCCAGGGCCCGCAACAGCTGGGCCAGCTGCGGCTTGCCGTAGAGATCCAGCCCGTAGTTGGTGGTGATCTGGCTGATCAGCACCAGCTCCTGCACCCCCTGGGTGGCGAGGCTGTTGGCCTCCGCCACGATGCTCTCGATCGGGCGTGAGCGCTGATCGCCGCGCAGGTGGGGAATGATGCAGAAGGCGCAGCGGTAGTCGCAGCCCTCGGCCACCTTCAGGTAAGCGATCGCTTCGCTGGTGGTGCGGTAGCGGGGCAGGTGCTCATCGCCCACGAAGGTGGGGTTGGCGCTCACCTGGTTCACTCGTTCGCCGGCTTCCACCCGTTCCAGCACGCTCACGATGTGCTGGTAATCGCCGGTTCCCACGATCGCCTTCGCCTCGGGCAGGCTCTCGAGCAGCTCTTCCTGGAAGTGCTGGGCCAGGCAGCCGGCGATGATCAGCTCCTTGCCCTGCTCCGCCAGCTCCACCAGCGTGCGCACCGACTCCTCGCGCGCCTCCTGGATAAAGCTGCAGGTGTTCACCACCACCACGCTGGCGTCGGACTCATCGGCGCTCACCCCGTAGCCGGCCTCGGCCAGCAGCCCGAGCATGTGCTCGGTGTCCACCCGGTTCTTTTCACAGCCCAGGTGGGCGAAGGCCACGGTTTTCTTGGTCATGGTGCGCAGGGGCCGACCTTCCACCCTATGGGGCGGGGCTGCGAGAATGCCTCGATCGCCCTACTCCCGTGACCTCCAGCCGCCTCAGTGAGCGCCTCAGCGACCGTCGCCGCCGCAGTGATTCCGGCAACCGCTGGGTGCGGGTGGCCATGGCGGTGCTGGCCACCATCGGCCTGATCGACACCGGCTCGATCACTCTCAAGCGCTGGGGCCTGCTCGGTTCGCTCACCTGCCCTGGCGGTGCTGATGGCTGCGACAAGGTGCTGGGCAGCGCCTGGGGCACGCTCTTCGGCCAGCCCCTCTCGCTCTTTGGAGCCCTGACCTACGGTGCGGTGCTGGTGCTGGCGCTGCTGCCGCTCGTGTTGCGCGGCGAGGTGCGCTCCCGCCTGGCGCCACTGGGCAACTGGGGCGTGCTGCTGATCAGCACCGGGATGGCCGTGTTCAGCCTGGTGCTGATGGGCGTGATGGTGCTGAAGATCCAGGCCTTCTGCTTCTTCTGCGTGCTCTCAGCCGGCCTGAGCCTGCTGTTGTTTGTGCTGAGCCTGATCGGCGGTGACTGGCCCGATCGCGGGCAGTTGGTCTTTCGCGTGGTGCTCGTGGCCCTGGTGGTGGGTCTGGCTGGTCTGGGCTGGGCCGCGGCGGTGGATCGCCCTGCCGATCAGGCCGGCGGCCGCGGTGTGCCCCTGCCGGTCACCACCCCCAGCACCCCTGAGTCCATCGCCCTGGCCAAGCACCTCACCAGCAGCGGTGCGGTGATGTATTCGGCCTGGTGGTGCCCCCATTGCAACGACCAGAAGCAGCTCTTCGGCAAGGAGGCTTCGGCCCAGCTCAAGGTGATTGAGTGTGCTGCCGACGGCCGGAGCAGCCAGAAGGCTCTCTGCGACACCAAGAAGATCGAGGGCTTCCCCACTTGGGAGATCAATGGCCAGCTCGACTCCGGCGTCAAATCCCTCCAACAGCTTGCTGAGCTGAGTGGTTTCCAGGGGGCTGGAGCGGGGCGCTGAGCCGCCTCGATCCAGCCCCCTGGTTGCCAGCCCCCTGGTTGCCAGCTCCCTGGTTGCCAGGCCCCGCTAGTGGGCCAGGGGCACAGTGCTGATTGCGCTACCGCGCCGCTGGCCGGTGTGGCGCTGCCAGAACGGCTGGGATGACGGAGCATCGGTGCGGAAATGTCCGCCGCGACTCTCGCAGCGGAACAGGGCTGCCTCCATCAGCAGCTCCGCCAGCACCAGGCGCTGGTGGAGCTCCTGCAGGCGCAGCACCCGGGCCAGGTTTTCCACGGCCAGTTCCAGTACCCCGTTGGCGGGAAGGTGCTGGATGTCGTGCCAGCAGGTGAGTTGCTCCAGGGACTGCCGCTCGCGCCGCACCCGGGTGAGCTCGGCCTGCAGGTGATGCCCCTGGCGCTCCACGCCGGCCGCCAGCCAGCAGTGTTCGCGCAGTGCGCTGATCTGCTGCTTGAGCTCCCCCAACGCCGGAAGAGAGGAGGTGTGCAGGCTCGCCTCCACACCTTCACCGGCCATCGCCCAGGGGGCGCGACCCTGCGTCTCCGGCAGCACCACGTGCCGCAGCTGGCGGGCAAACACCAGGCATTCCATCAGGGAGTTGCTGGCTAGCCGGTTGGCGCCATGGACGCCTGTGCAGGCGACTTCACCCACTGCAAACAGTCCCGGCACGGTTGTGGCGGCCCCCAGATCGGTGCTCACCCCGCCCATCCAGTAGTGGGCCGCGGGGGCGATCGGGATCGGAGCGAGGGTGGGTTCCAGACCGAGGGCGCGGCAGCGCTCCAGGATTGTTGGGAACTGCTGCTCCAGTCTCGCTTCACCCACTGGGCGCAGGTCGAGCCAGAGGCGCTCCACCCCCTGCTCCTGCATGCAGCGGGCCAGGGCCCGGCTCACCTGGTCCCTGGGCGCCAGGTCGCCCCCCGCAAGAGTCCCCACCGGGCTCTGGCCATGGTCGTCGATCAGCCGTGCCCCTTCGCCGCGCACCGCTTCGGAAATCAGGAAGTGGGGAGCCCCCGGCAACATCAGCGCCGTGGGGTGGAACTGCACAAACTCGAGATCCCGGATCAGTGCGCCGGCCTGCCAGGCCATCACCACGCCGTCGCCGCACGACTGGGCCGGGTTGGTGGTGTGGGCAAAGAGATGGCCCCCGCCTCCGCTGGCCAGCACCACGGCCCGGGCCCGCAGCCAGTGGATGCGGTTGCCATCCAGCACCTGCAGCCCCACGCAGGTGCCTGCTTCCATCCACAGCTGCAGGGCCAGCAGTCCCTGGCGCAGCACCACACCGGGGCGCCGGCGCACCTCCTGCTCCAGCACCTCCACCAGGGCCCGGCCGGTGCGGTCCTGGGCGTGGAGCACCCGTCGATGACTGTGGGCAGCCTCGAGCGTGGTGCTGAGTTCGTGGCCGTGGCGATCAAAGGCCATGCCCAGCTCCAGCAGCCGTTGCACGCAGGCGGGGGCCTCGCGCACCAGCAGTTCCACCGACCGCCGGTCGCAGAGGCCGGCGCCGGCATGCAGGGTGTCCTCGATGTGGCTGGCGAAGCTGTCGTCGGCCCTGGTGACCGCGGCGATCCCACCCTGGGCCCACCGGCTGGCAGAGCGGGGTGCATGTTCCTTGCTGAGCAACAGCACCCGCAGGTGTGCTGGCAGCTCCAGGCAGGCCATCAAGCCGGCGGCACCACCGCCGATCACCACCACGTCCCAGCGGTCCTCAGCCATCTCGGATGGGGCGTGTCGTGCGACGTGGGCCACGAAAAAAGCCGCCGGTTGGCACCGGCGGCCAGATCGGGACAGCGAGCTTAATGGGCTGCCCTGATTCTGAAATCAGCGGTACTGACCGTCGTTGATGCGGTCGAAACCCTCGTTGAGGGCGATCGACGGAGCGGTCACGGTGAAGTTGTCCTTGTACTTGTTGAACAGCTCCTTCTGGCGATCGGTCAGGTCGAGGCTCAGCACGTCGTCGACGTTCTCGTAGGGGCCGCCCAGGACAATCTTTCCGGCCAGGGTGGGATACATCCCAGGGAATTCCTGGAAGCGGCGCACGGAGCTGTTGTTGAGATCCACCTTGCTCCCGCTCTCCGCGCGCTTGTCGTCGGCGATGTTGCGCAGATCATCCGCCTGGGCCGCCGGCGGCAGCATCAGGCCCAGCAGCAGGCCGGCCAGCACCACGCCACTCATCAGCCCGGAAATCAGACGCGCAGCCAGCCGTTTCATCACGACACTCCGTTGAAAGACGGGAAGGGAGGCGGACACGGCCGCCAATCAAGCAACGTTACAGAAGGCTGCCGGGGATGCCCGCGGTGCTCTGGGAAGCCGTTTGCAGATCTTCAGATCAGACCGCTGAAGCGGGGGGCGGCAAGGGCCGCCAGGAGAAACAGACCATCCACGGTCAAGGTGGTTGCAAGGGCTGCGGCGAACACCCGGGCGGTGGGCCCCTGTTGCCAGAGCCAGCGGCAAAGCTGCAATAGCGCTGCCGCAGAGAGCACCACCACCAGAAGGGGTGCCGGCTGGAGCACCTGCTGGGCGGCCTGTTGAAGCAGGTTCGCCGCCTGGGTGGGCCCGGCCTGAACCACCTGGGGCCAGAGGGGCATCACGCCGGTTGCCGCAATGGCCAGATCGGTGGCGGCGGTGCCCACAAGGGAGCCCAGGTAGAAGCCACAGGCCAGCCGCCAGCGGCCACCCAGGCCGCCGAGTGCGAGAGGCAAGGCGATGGCCTCGATCGGCAGGTGCAGCACGGGGTGGCAGCGGAACCAGCCCCAGAACAGACATCCCGCCAGCCAACTGCCACAGAAGCCCACCACCAGGGCCCCCAGGTGTTTGGCCCGAGGGTGGCTCTGATGTTCGAGCGCCAGGCCGATGCAGAACAGCACGGCGGTGAACAGGGCGGCGCTGAACGGCGCCTGACGCACCCAGGGGGCTTGGAGGAAGACCGGCAGCGTGACCAGCAGGCCGCTGATCACCTCCAGCTGCCACTGGCTGAGCCGCACGCCACTGGGCAGGCTCCAGGCGGGCTCCGGGGCTTGCAGTGGAACGCTGGGCCGGACCCCGATCACCCGTGATGTGAAGAAAGTTGTCCAACCTTAAGGGTTGCTGCCGGTCCGGCCGGCCATAGGGTCGGCCCGTTGCTCCCCTGCTGTGCTTCCGCTCGCACCTCTGGCGACTGCTCCAGACACCCTGTCCTTGCTGCAAGCCTGCTGGCGCGCCCTGGTGCTGGGGGTGGTGCAGGGCCTCACGGAATTTCTGCCGATCAGCAGCACCGCCCATCTCAAGGTGGTGCCCGTGCTGCTGGGCTGGGGGGATCCCGGCGTCTCGGTGACCGCCGTGATCCAGCTGGGCAGCATCGCCGCCGTGCTGGCCTTCTTCCGCCGCGATCTGCTGGAGGTGGGCCGCGGCGTGGCCCGGGCCTTCCGCCACGGCCAGTGGGCTGATCCCGCGGCCCGCCTGGGCCTGGCCATGGCCCTGGGCACCGTGCCGATCGTGCTGGGGGGCCTGGCCCTCAAGCTCTGGGTGCCCGACTACGACAACGCCCCTGTGCGCAGCATGGGCTCGATCGCGGTCGTCTCGATCGTGATGGCCCTGTTGCTGGCCCTGGCGGAACTGGTGGGTCGGCGCCAGCGCACGCTTGAGGCGGTGCGCCCGATCGATGGCGTGCTGGTGGGCCTGGCCCAGGCTCTGGCGCTGGTGCCGGGGGTCTCGCGATCCGGCAGCACCCTCACTGCCTCTCTGTTTGGTGGCTGGGACCGGGCTGCGGCCGCCCGCTTCTCCTTTCTGCTCGGCCTACCGGCGATCACCCTGGCCGGTCTGGTGGAGCTCAAGGGCGCCCTGTCGGCTCCGGCCAACGGTGGGCCGATTCCCCTGGCGGTGGGGATCCTCTCGGCGGCGGTGGTGTCGTGGCTGGCGATCGCCTGGCTGCTGCGCTTCCTGCAGCGCCACAGCACCTGGATCTTTGTGGTTTACCGCCTGGCCTTCGGGGTGGCCATCCTGCTCTGGCTGCGCGCCACAGTGGAGGGGTAGAGCTCCAGGGCAGCGGCGCCGCCGATGTGGAACGAACCCTCCGCCGGGATTGCCGTTGCAGAGCCCGTTGATGGCAGTGCGCCCCGGCTGCCCCAGCCGGCGGTGGTGGCCACAGTGGAACCGGGCTCGATCGGCGAGGAGCTGGGCTTCCAGCCCGGCGACAGGCTGCTGAGCATCAACGGCCAGCGCCCTCGCGACCTGATCGACCTGCAGTTTTTGGTGGGGGATGAGGAGCTGGTGCTGGAGGTGGAAGACCCCAACGGCAGCCTCCATACGCTGGAGATCGAGAAGGATCTCGATGAGGGCCTGGGCCTGGGCTTCACCGAGGCCCTGTTCGATGGTCTCAGGCAGTGCAACAACGCCTGCCCCTTCTGCTTCATCGACCAGCAGCCGCCCGGCAAGCGCCGCAGCCTCTATCTCAAGGACGACGACTACCGGCTCAGCTTTCTCTACGGCTCCTACCTCACCCTCACCAACCTCACCGAGGCCGACTGGCGCCGCATCGAGACCCAGCGGCTGTCGCCCCTGTTCGTGTCGGTGCACGCCACCGAGCCCGAGCTGCGCAGCCGCCTGCTGGTGAATTCCCGTGCCGGCCTGCTGCTGGAGCAGCTGCGCTGGTTCCAGCAGCGGGATCTGCAGATCCATGCCCAGGTGGTGGTGTGCCCCGGGCTCAACGACGGCCCGGCCCTGGAGCGCACCCTGCGGGATCT
>JBILDP010000043.1:0-13116 GCA_044352535.1 Prochlorococcaceae cyanobacterium | reverse complement strand
TTGTTGTCGAGCCGCGTGGCGCGGTCGTAGGCGAAGCCGGTGACCAGCAAGGCATCACTGAGGCTGCTGCAGCGACTCACCGCAATGGGTCGGTCGTTGCACCAGGCCCCGTGTCCGCGGGCAGCGCGAAACAGTTCGCCCGTGGTGGGCAGCGCCAGGGCCGCCGCGATCGGCTCCCCACGCCAGCAGAGGCCCACCGAGGTGGCAAACACGGGGTAACCATGGGCGAAGTTGGTGGTGCCATCGAGTGGATCCACGCACCACTCCAACTCGCCTGCGCCGGCACGGCGGCCGCTCTCCTCAGCCAACACCCCGATCTCGGGTGTTTCCTGTTCCAGAACCGCCAGCACCGCCTGCTCCGCCGCCAGGTCGGCTGCCGTCACCAGGTTGCCGCTGCCGCCTTTCTCCCGCACCTGGCCGTCGCTGAGCTGGCCATGGAAACGGCGCAGCTGGTCTGCACCGGCCTCTGCAGCCCGCACGGCGATGTCCATCCATTGCTGCAGGCGGCCGGGATCCAGTTCGGTCATCCGTTCTCAGTCCTCATCGAGGGGCAGGCCGGCACGCACCTTGCCACGGCCGAAATGCCGGCCGAACTGGAGTTCGTAGACCTCGTCCTCATCCTGGGTTTCCACCTCCAGGGGGCCAGTGGCCCGGGCCACGCACAGGAGGCCGTAGCCCTTCTGGCGCACCTCCCTAGAGAGGCCGAGTGCCTCGCGCTGGTCGATGCTTCCCTTGATCACCCGCACGGCACAGGCCGTGCAGCAGCCATTCCGGCAGCTGAAGGGCAAGGGATCCCCCTGCTGCTCGAAGCTGCGCAGGATGTATTCGCCGGCGGGCACCTCATGGGTGATCACCCGGCCTGCCTGGCGCCAGTGCACGGTGATCGGATAGGTGGGTGGCTGGGTGCCTGAGCTGGTGTTGGTCATGCTGCTACATTGCCATCAAGTTGCCCCATTTTGCCGCTGGAGAGGTGGCCGAGTGGTCGAAGGCGCAGCACTGGAAATGCTGTATAGGGGCAACTCTATCGAGGGTTCGAATCCCTCCCTCTCCGCTCTAAACAAAAACCGGCCCTCGGGCCGGTTTTTTTGTGGTTCATCTGGTTGTGGATTGATCAGCCGAAGCGTCCGCTCACGTAATCCTGGGTGGCACGCTGGGCCGGAGCATTGAAGATCCGCTCGGTGTCGTTGTACTCCACGAGGTAGCCCACCTTGCCGCTGCCGCCTTCCACAGCTTCGGCATTGAAGAAAGCCGTTTTGTCGGCCACGCGCACGGCCTGCTGCATGTTGTGGGTCACGATGATGATCGTGTAGCTGCGCTTCAACTCGTGCATGGTCTCCTCGATCTTCAGCGTGGAGATCGGATCGAGGGCCGAGCAGGGTTCGTCCATCAGAATCACTTCAGGCTCGGTGGCGATGGCACGGGCGATGCAGAGGCGCTGCTGCTGGCCACCTGAGAGAGCAAGTCCGCTTTCCTTGAGCTTGTCCTTGCATTCATCCCACACCGCCGCCTTGCGCAGAGAGCGTTCCACCAGCTCATCCATATCGCCCTTGTAGCCGTTGATCCGGGCGCCGAAGGCAATGTTTTCGTAGATGGTTTTCGGGAAGGGGTTGGGCTTTTGAAACACCATGCCGATGCGGCGCCGCACCTCCACCGGATCGACCCGTTTGTCGTAGAGGTCAACGCCGTCGAACACCACCCGCCCTTTGAGGTGGCAGCCCGGCACCAGATCGTTCATGCGATTCAGGGCCCGCAGCACCGTGCTCTTGCCGCAACCAGAAGGTCCGATGAAGGCCGTGACCTGGCCGTAGGGAATGTCCATGTAGACATTCCGAACGGCCTCAAACTTGCCATAGGAGATGGTCACATTCTCCAGCGACATGCACGTGGTGGTTTTCGCGCTGGTGGCTTGGGGAGCTGCGTAGATCACGAATCCGGAGGATGAAGAACGTTTGGAATGGGCAGTGTTCAGATGGGAGAGCTCAGTTCCTCATGTCTTGCGAGCCAGATTGCTGATCCAGCGAGCGGTGAGATTGGCTGCCAGGATCATCACCACCAGCACAAAGGAAGCAGCCCAGGCCAGAGCGTTCTGCGCCTCATAGGGCATGATCGCGAAGTTGAAGATCAACACCGACATGGTGGCGATCGGGTTGAAGACTCCCTCTGGCCAGAACGGGGAAAACAGGGCCGTGAAGATCAGTGGAGCCGTTTCGCCGGCGGCACGGGCGATGGCCAGAACCACGCCCGTGGCGATCGGAGTGAAGGCGGCGGGGAGCGTGACCCTCACGACGGTCACGAATTTGGAGGCCCCAACGCCGTAGGCGCCCCAGCGCAATTCCTGGGGAACGAGTTTGAGACCTTCATCGGTGGTCTTGATCACGGTGGGAAGCATCAGCACGGCCAGGGCGATGCCACCGGCCATGGCGCTGTAGCTCTGGCCGAAGAAGAGGCGGGTCGCCACCACCAGCCCGTACACGAAGACGCCGCTGATGATCGAGGGCACGCCGGCAAGCACGTCGTTGCCGAAACTCACGAACTGGGCAAACCAGCCACGCTGGGAGTACTCATTCAGATAGATCCCACCCCCCACGCCGATCGGTACGGCAATCGCCGAGGCAAGGGCTGTGACAAACAGCGTGCCGAGGATGGCGTTGCCGATGCCACCACCATCGAGACCGGGGGGGGGCGGCAGCTGGGTGAGCATGGCCGGGCCGATCAGCCGGCCGCCCTGGATCAGCACATAGAGCAGCACCAGCACCAGCGGCAGGATGGCGATGGTGGAGAAGACCCCCACCACTCCGGTGCAGAGGCGGTTGAGGCGGTTGCGGGCCAGGGAGCGGTCGAGAAACAGCGGCCGTCGCTCGAAGAGGCTCTCTCGGATTGGTGACGTGCTGGTAGCCATTGGAGTTGACATGTCGTCTTGCGGTCAGTAACGCAGGCTCAGGCGGCGCACCACCCACTGGGCCAGCACGTTCACCAGGAAGGTGAGCACCATCAGGATCAGGGCCGCATACATCAGTGCCGACACCTGGATGCCATCGGCTTCACCGAATTGATTGGCCAGCATCGATGCAATCGTGTTGCCGGGTGAGAGCAGTGACAGGCTGAAGTTGAGCGAATTGCCGATGATCATGGTCACGGCCATGGTTTCGCCCATGGCCCGACCCAGGGCGAGCATGACGCCACCAGTGATGGCCGACACGGCAGCCGGCAGGATCACGCTGAAGATTGCGCCCCAACGGGTCGTACCAACGCCATAGGCGCCCTGACGCAGTTCAATCGGCACCTGGTTGAGTGCGTCACGCGAGATGGCCGTGATGATCGGCAGGATCATCACCACCAGAATCAGGATCGCCGGCGCCATGCCTGGACCCTGGGGCACGGTGTCGAACAGCGGACTCCAACCCAGCCACTGGTGGAGCAGATTGAGCAATGGGCGGATGCCGGGCTCAAGCACGAAGATCGCCCACAGGCCCAGCACCACGGATGGAATGGCGGCCAGGAGCTCCACCATCAGACCGATCGCCTCGCGCAACGACGTGGGGATCAGGTCTTCGGTGATGAAAATCGCAGTGCCTACTCCGAGCGGGACCGCGATCACCAGGGCCAGCAGGGAGCTCACCAAGGTGCCGTAGATGGCCACGAAGGCGCCGTACTGCTCGTTGACGGGATCCCAGGCCGACGTGGTGATGAAGTTCAGACCAAAGCTGGCGATCGCTTCCTTTGAGCCCTGCAGCACCACCAGAAAGATCCCCAGCAGCACCACCGCCACGGTGCCTGCCAGCACCATGGTGAGCTGCCGGAACCCGATGTCGACAAACTTCTCTGCCGGGGGGCGACGCCGCAGCGTGAACAGGTCTTCGGTGGCTGACAGCGGCCCGGCACCGGAACCGGACGGTCGGTCGGAGGTCATGCAGGGTGCAACGGGTCGGAGGGTGGGCTCGCCGAGCCGAGCTCATCGAAATCTACGAATCCCGTGCAGCGCACCCGTTTAAGTGGTGATTAACGTTGGGGGGCCCGGTAGTTTTGGGCTCCTCGACGGATTTGGGGCCGCACGGTTCATGGGTCGCATCGTTGGCATCGACCTGGGCACCACCAATTCCGTGGTGGCTGTGCTGGAGGGTGGCCGCCCGGTGGTGATCGCCAGTGCCGAGGGCGGCCGCACCACGCCCTCGGTGGTTGGCTTCAGCCGCGACCAGGAGCTGCTGGTGGGCCAGTTGGCCCGCCGACAGCTGGTGCTCAACCCTCGCAACACCTTCGCCAACCTCAAGCGCTTTGTGGGGCGCCAGTGGGACGAGCTTGAGGAAGGCAGCCTCTCGGTGCCCTACACGGTGCGCGCCAACGACCAGGGCAATGTGCGGGTGGTGTGCCCGGTCACGGAGCGCGAGTACGCGCCCGAGGAACTGGTGGCCAGCATCCTGCGCAAGCTGGTTGACGATGCCGCCACCTACTTGGGTGAGCCGGTGGAGGCGGCGGTGATCACCGTGCCCGCCTACTTCAACGACGCCCAGCGCCAATCCACCCGCGACGCCGGTCGCCTGGCGGGGATCAGCGTGGAACGCATCCTCAACGAGCCGACCGCCGCGGCCCTGGCCTACGGCTTCGATCGCAGCACCGTGAAGCGGGTGCTGGTGTTCGACCTCGGCGGCGGCACGTTCGATGTGTCGGTGCTCCGCATCGCCCAGGGGGTGTTCGATGTGAAGGCCACCAGCGGCGACACGCAACTGGGCGGCAACGACTGGGACCGCCGCATCGTGGATTGGCTGGCCGAGGGGTTCCTCAAAGAGCACGGCACCGACCTGCGCCGCGATCGCCAGGCCCTGCAGCGGCTCACCGAGGCGGCTGAGAAGGCCAAGATCGAGCTCAGCGGTGTGCAGAGCACGCCGATCTCCCTTCCCTTCATCGCCACAGGCAGCGATGGGCCGCTGCACATCGAGACAACCCTCGAGCGCAGCACCTTCGAGAGCCTCTGCCCCGACCTTCTCGACCGCCTGCTGCGCCCGGTGCAGCGTGCGCTCCGGGATTCGGGCTTCACCGCCGACGACATCGACGATGTGGTGCTGGTAGGGGGCTCCACCCGCATGCCGATGGTGCAGGAGATGGTGCGCACCCTGATTCCCCGCGATCCCTGCCAGTCGGTGAACCCCGATGAGGTGGTGGCGATCGGTGCCGCGGTGCAGGCCGGCATCCTCACCGGCGAGCTGCGTGATCTGATGCTCAACGACGTGACGCCACTGTCGCTGGGCCTGGAGACGATCGGCGGCGTGATGAAGGTGCTGATCCCGCGCAACACGTCGATCCCGGTGCGCAAGAGCGACGTGTTCAGCACGTCGGAGGCCAATCAGAGCTCGGTGGAGATCCACGTGCTCCAGGGGGAGCGCCAGATGGCCGAGGGCAACAAGAGCCTGGGTCGCTTCCGCCTGTCCGGCATCCCGCCCGCGCCCCGCGGGGTGCCCCAGGTGCAGGTGTCGTTCGACATCGATGCCAATGGCCTGCTGCAGGTGTCGGCGATGGACCGCACCACCGGCCGCCAGCAGAGCGTGAGTATTCAGGGCGGGTCCAACCTCAGTGCCGAGGAGATCGAACAGCTGATTGAGGAAGCCGAGCTGAAGGCGACTGAAGATCGGCGCAAGCGGGCGACGATCGACCGGCGCAACAGGGCCCAGACCCTGGTGGCCCAGGCCGAGCGACGCCTCCGCGATGCGGCCCTGGAGCTCGGGCCCTACGGGGCTGAACGGCAGCAGCGGGCGGTTGAAATGGCCGTGCGCGACGTGCAGGACCTGCTGGCCCTGGAGGAGCGCGGCGACAGCGATCCCGGTGAGCTGGACCTGGCGGTGAGCCAGTTGCAGGAGGCGCTGTTTGGCCTCAACCGTCGCATTCTGAGCGAGCGCCGCGCCGATCAGGGCCCCCTGCAGGGCCTGAAGAACACCCTGGGCTCGCTCAAGGATGAGCTCTTCGCCGACGACGACGCCTGGGACGACTGGAGCCGTCCCAGCAGCGACCCCTGGGCCATGCCACCAGCGGGGCGGGGTGGCTTCGGGGGCGATCGCTACAGCTCAGAGCGTTCTGGCTCAGAACGCTATGGAGGCTCGCGCTATGGCACTGACCGGTATGAAGCAGACCGGTATGAAGCAGACCGCTACGACGTTGACCGCTACGAAGCCGATCGCGACCCAGTTGACCGGTTTCAATCCGAGCGTTCTCAGCCCGAGCGCTACCGAGCCGATGCCTCCAGCGACCCTGGCAGCCCGCCCGATCGGTTCGCTGAATCGCGCTACGAGGAGTCGCCGCCGCGCAGCCGCCGGCAGCCTGCCCGTGTACCCAGCGATGACCCCTGGGATGCGGTCTAGGGCGAAGCTGTGACCCAGACCGCCTCAACTGCCATCCCGCCTGACTACTGGGCGGTGCTGGGCCTCGAGCCCGGTGCCGACAGCGCCACGCTGAAGCGCGCCTTCCGTGCCCAGGCCCGCCGCTGGCATCCCGACCTCAACGGCAACGACCCGATTGCCGAGGAACGTTTCAAGCTGGTGAACGAGGCCTATGCCGTTCTCTCCGATCCGCGCAAACGCCAGGCCTGGGAGGCCGGCGGCAGCGCTCTGGAGGAGCGTCAGTCGGATCCGTACGCCAGCGGGTTTCCCGATTTCCACGACTACGTTGCCGATCTGTTCGGTGATCGCCGCCGCAGCCGTGCAGGGGCCTCTCCCGACGAGGACCAGAACCAAGTCCCTGAGGGGGCTGGATTCGCTAGGGAACCGGAAGCCAGCGACCGCTTCGACTCAGCCCCACCGTTCGATTCCGCAGGGCCCTTCCCCCGAGGGTCGGTGACCCCCGCGCCGCCGCCGCCGCCGCCTGTGCAGGCCGGACCGGATCTTGAAACCGTGGTGGATCTCTCCCCCGAGCAGGCCCTGCTGGGGGAGCGGGTGGAACTGGAGCTCAGCGACGGCACCCTGGTGGAGGTGCGCACGCCGCCCCTGGCTGGTGATGGCTGGCGACTGCGACTCGCCGGGGTGGCGCCGGGCGGAGCCGATCACTTCCTGATGCTGCGGGTGAGGACCCCGGAGGGGCTGCGCATCGATGGCTTGCGGGTGCTCTACCAGCTGCAGCTCTCCCCTGCCCAGGCCGCCCTGGGATGCCGGCCGGCGGTGCCCACTCTGGCCGGACAGGTGCGACTCACCGTGCCCCCCTGCTCCTCCAGTGGCCGACTGCTGCGGCTGAGGGGGAGGGGCCTGGAATGGGCTGGCCAGCGCGGCGATCAGTTGGTGGAGGTGCGGATCGTGCTCCCCGCCGAGATCAGTGAGGCGGAGACGGCGCTCTACCGCCGCCTGGAGGAGTTGGCCGAGGAACTGACGGGCCCGTGATCGGGGCAGTCGTTGGTGACACACTGAGGGCCCGAATCGCCTTCTTGCGCCCCATGCCGGTGCACGTGCTGCTCTTCGATGCCGGTACTGATCAGGAGGGGATCCATTCCCTCGAGATCAACGGCCGCACCCTTGTGCTGCTGTTTGAAGAGCGCGACGACGCTGAGCGCTACGCAGGCCTACTGGAGGCCCAGGACTTCCCCGTGCCCTCGGTGGAGGCACTGGACCGCCGGGAGATGGAGCTCTTCTGTGAGCAGGCGGGGTATGAAGCCCGCCTGGTGCCCGCTGGTTTCCTGCCCGAGACCGCGGAAGATCGGCTGCTGATCGCTCCGCCTGAGCGCAACATGGACGTGGCCGACTGGCAGGAGCGTGCCAACTCCGCGGGGCCGACGGCAGTCCGGACCGAGGATCCCGGCGCCGGTTCCGGAGAGGAACTGGCGACTCCCCAGTCGAGCGATCCCGAGCTGGAGGCGTTTCGCCGCCGACTGGAGGGTCTGCTGTGACGGATTCTGCTGTGAATGGGTCTGCTGTGAATGGGTCTGCTGTGAATGCTTCGGCTGTGAATGTGTCGGAGGAGAGCCGGTCTGGCGGGAGCGACGTGACTGTTGACCGGGGCCACCTGCTCACCGAGCAGGCCAATCCCCTCAGCGCCACCCTCGATCAACTGTCCACCGATGCCTTGGTGGACCTGTTCTGCGTCAATGAGCTGGAGCCCCAGCGTGCCGTGGCCGCAGCAGCTCCCCAGCTCAGTGCGGCGGTGGATGCAGTGGCTGCTCGCCTGGCGGCGGGCGGGCGACTCTTCTACCTCGGTGCCGGCACATCGGGGCGCCTGGGCGTGCTGGATGCCGCCGAATGTCCGCCAACGTTCTGCACACCCCCTGAACTGGTGCAGGGGGTGCTGGCCGGAGGTGCGCCGGCCCTGCTGCGCAGTTCCGAAGGGCTTGAAGATCAGCGCCAGGGGGGTGTCGATGACCTGTGCAGCCGCGGTTTCAGCCAGCAGGACTGTCTGGTTGGGATCGCCGCCGGCGGCACCACCCCCTACGTGCTGGGGGGACTGGAGCACGCCCAGGCCATCGGTGCGCTGGCGATCGCCATGGCCTGCGTGCCCGCCGAGCAGGCGCCCATGCCCTGTGCCATCGACATCCGCCTGCTCACCGGGCCGGAGTTGCTGGCCGGCTCCACACGGCTGAAAGCCGGCACCGCCACCAAGATGGCGCTCAATATCCTGTCCACTGGAGTGATGGTGCGCCTGGGCAAGGTGCATGGCAACCGCATGGTGGATGTGGCGGTCACCAACACCAAGCTCGAAGACCGGGCCCTGCGCATTCTCCGGGATTTAGCCGGTGTGCCCCGCGAGCGTGGCGCCGAGCTGTTGCGTGCGGCAGAGGGGTCGGTGAAGCTGGCGTTGCTGATGGCCGCCAGCGGCCTGGATGCCGAGGCGGCACGCGCCGAGCTCGCCAGCCATGGGCCCAGCCTGCGCCGCACCCTGGATGCCTGCGGCGCCACGTTGAGCGCCTGATCGCTCTGGGATGGGCTGGCCGGTCGCCTACCCCTGCTGGAACGACCCCCAGTAAGGGGCGGTGAAGAGATCCACCCGTTGGCGTGTGGCGGCTGGCACCTGCTCGGCCGGCGTCATCAGAGCACTGCGCAGGGACTGGTGGGCGCTGCTGCGGGGACGCAGCTCACCGATGCGCCCAGCTGCCATCCGCACGATCTGCTGGGCCAACAATGCGTTGCTGCGCAGATTCTCGATCACCATGTCCACGGTCACCGAGGCGTGCTCCTGGTGCCAGCAGTCGTAGTCGGTCACCATCGCCAGGGTGGTGTAGGCCATCTCCGCCTCACGGGCCAGGCGGGCCTCGGTGTGGTTGG
Organism: Prochlorococcaceae cyanobacterium; assembly: GCA_044352535.1. GTDB lineage: Bacteria > Cyanobacteriota > Cyanobacteriia > PCC-6307 > Cyanobiaceae > NIES-981. The sequence continues at coordinate 3,889 of JBILDP010000043.1, read as the reverse complement.
TCATGCCGATCACCTGACAACCCCAGCTGCGGTAGAGCTCCGATTCGGCCCGGGTGGAGAAGGCAGGGCCCTCCATGCACAGGTAGGTGCCGCCGCGGTGCAGCTGACGCCCAGCCGGCATCAGGCTCTCGCCCACGTCGGCCAGCAGACGGCTGAGCACCGGGCAGAAGGGGTCGCCCATGGTCACGTGGGCCACCAGGCCATCGCCGAAGAAGCTGAGCGGCCGCTGGTGGGTGCGATCGATGAACTGATCCGGCACCAGCATGTCGAGCGGGCGCACCTGCTCCTGCAGCGACCCAACCGCGGACACTGACAGGATCCAGCGCACCCCCAGGGACCGCAGCGCCCAGAGGTTGGCGTGATACGGCACCTCCGTGGGGGTATGGCTGTGGTGGCGGCCATGGCGTGCCAGGAACACCACCTCCAGATCGCCGATCCGGCCGATGCGCAGGCTGTCGGAGGGTGAGCCGAAGGGCGTCTCGATGGTGCGCTCCTCGATCCAGTCGAGTCCTTCCATCGCGTAGAGACCGCTGCCGCCGATCACCCCAAGCCGCGCACGGGCCAGATCGGGAGCACCAGCCTGTTCGGCTGACAATCCCTGCTCGGAGATCTCGGATGCGGTCATCACGCTGCGGCCAATCCACCATCTTCGCCCGCAGGGCCCATACAGTCGGGCTTTGCTTCCCCGCCGTGACCAAAGCCCTGATGGAAACCGATGCCGGCACAATCGAGCTTGAGCTGTTCGAGGCTGATGCTCCCGGCACTGTGGCCAATTTCGTGAAACTGGCCGAGTCGGGCTTCTACGACGGGCTGGCCTTTCATCGGGTGATCGACGGTTTCATGGCCCAGGGCGGATGCCCCAACAGCCGCGAGGGCGCCAGCGGCATGGCCGGCACCGGCGGCCCCGGCTACACCATCCCCTGTGAGATCAACGCCAACAAGCACCAGGCCGGCAGCCTCTCGATGGCTCACGCCGGTCCGAACACCGGCGGCTCCCAGTTCTTCATCTGCCATGGCGCCCAGCCCCACCTGGATGGGGTACACACCGTGTTTGGCCACACCGGCAACATGGAGGCGGTGCTGGCGATTCGCAAGGGCACCAAGATCAACAAGGTGACCATCCAGAAGTGACCATCCAGTCGTGAGATCTGGAGGCGGGCCTGGCCATCAGGCCTGCCAAAGCAGGAGCGCTCCGGTCTCCAGCCGGGGCTCCACCAGCTCGAATCCCGAACCCTGGGCCAGATGCTCCTTGCGCAGCTCAACCAGGGGGCGTTGCTCGGGTTCGAGGCTCACGGAGGGGTGATTCACCCCACGCGGATCGGGGCTCAGCATCAGCCCCACACCGCGGGTGCCGGCCTCCCCGGCCAGCAGACTCAGGGCCTGGAGCAGGGCCTCAGCCCCTAGCTGATGCTCTGAGCCAGTGCTGAGCTGCACGGCGAGCTGCGGTTGGTTGAGCAGGGCTAGCACTCGCGGCTCCTCTTCGCGTTCCGCTTTCAGGCCCCGCTCGATCGCCCAGCTCTCCAACCGTTCTTCCAGGGCAGCGAGCATGGCGGGATCTGAGGCGCCTTGCCAGCTCACCACCGCCGTGGGCCCGGCAACGGGACACGTGGGCCCCTCACCCATCAGGTGTCCGAGTTTGGTGCGCTTGGCGGCCAGGTAGGCGGCGTTGTGGTCGCCCGGATCCATCACCAGCGGTACCCGGTCCTCCACCTGTAGGCCATAGCCGCCCAGGCCGGCGATCTTGCGGGGATTGTTGGTGATCAGGCGCAGGCGATGCACCCCCAGGTCGCTGAGAATCTGCGCTCCCACGCCGTAGTTGCGGAGGTCGGCGGGGAAGCCCAGGCGCTCGTTGGCCTCCACTGTGTCGAGCCCCGTGTCCTGCAGGGAATAGGCCTTGAGCTTGTTGATCAGGCCGATCCCGCGCCCCTCCTGGCGCAAATACACCACCACCCCTTCTCCGGCCGCTTCGACCATCCGCAGGGCCGCCTCCAGCTGGGGGCGGCAGTCGCAGCGCAGCGAGCCGAAGGCATCGCCGGTGAGGCATTCGCTGTGCACCCTCACCAGCACAGGGCCGCTAGCCGTTTCCGGGCTCCCCTTCACGATCGCCACATGCTCGCTGCCGTCGAGTTCGTTGCGATAGCCGATGGCGCGGAACTGACCGAAGGCACTGGGCAAGCTGGCCTCCGCCTGCCGACGCACGAAGCGTTCGGTGTTGAGGCGGTAGCGGATCAGATCGGCGATCGAGATCAGCCGCAGGCCGTGGCGCTGGGCATAGGCGGCCAGCTGGGGCAGCCGGGCCATCGAACCGTCGGTGTTCTGGATCTCGCAGATCACACCGGCCGGATAGAGCCCGGCAAGCCTGGCCAGATCCACAGCCGCCTCGGTGTGGCCGGCGCGCTTGAGCACTCCGCCCTGGCGAGCCCGCAGTGGAAAGATGTGGCCGGGCCGGCGCAGGTCGGCTGGCCGGGTGTGGGGGTGGATCGCCACTTGAATGGTGCGGGCGCGATCCTCAGCAGAGATACCTGTGCTCACCCCGTTTTCGGGGCCCGCATCCACGCTCACGGTGAAGGCGGTCTGGTTCTCGTCGGTGTTGCGATCCACCATCAGAGGAAGGTCGAGCGCATCCAGCCGCTCGCCCTCCATGGCCAGGCAGATCAGCCCCCGGGCCTCGGTGGCCATGAAATTGATCTGCTCGGGTGTGGCGAACTGGGCTGCACAGATCAGGTCGCCCTCGTTTTCCCGGTTCTCGTCGTCGACCACCACGATCGATTCGCCGTTGCGGATTGCGGCCAGGGCGTCGGCGATTGCATCAAAGCGGATCGGAGCCGTCTGCTGGGCTGACGTCTGAATCGAGGCTGTCAACGCAGGGCAGGTGGGCCGCTGGCCCAAGCGCAATCATCCTTTATAAAGCCCGAGTTGTTTCGCTTCCGGGGTCGGTGCCATGGCCAGCAAGCGCGTTGCGGTGATCGGTGCCAGCGGTTACGGCGGCCTGCAGACCCTGAGGCTGCTCCAGGGCCACCCCGCGTTGGAGGTCACCTTTCTCGGGGGGGAGCGCAGCAGCGGCAAGCGCTGGAGCGAGCTCACCCCGTTTCTGCCGCTGCCCGGCGATCCGGTGGTGCAGACCCCTGATCCGGAGGCGATTGCCGCCGCTGCGGATTTCGCGGTGCTGAGCCTGCCCAACGGTCTGGCGGCCCAGCTCGTGCCCCCGCTGCTGGAGCGGGGGGTGCGGGTGGTGGATCTCTCGGCCGACTACCGCTATCGCTCGCTGGCCCAGTGGCAACAGGTGTATGCCGCCGAAGCTCGCCAGGTGCCCCGCCACGATGCCGACCTGTGTGCCGAGGCGGTGTATGGACTGCCCGAGTGGGAGACCGAGCGGATCGGCCGGGCCCGCCTGGTGGCGGCCCCAGGCTGCTTCCCCACAGCCTCGTTGCTGGCGCTGCTGCCCTTTCTGCAGCAGGGCCTGGTGGAAACCCAGGGGATCGTGATCGACGCGAAGACCGGCACCAGTGGCGGCGGCCGGGCCGCAAAGGAACATCTGCTGCTGGCCGAGGCCTCCGAGTCGGTGGCCCCCTACGCCGTGGTGGGACATCGCCACACCAGCGAGATCGAGCAGTTGGCCAGCCAGATGGCCGGCCAGACGATCCAGCTCCAGTTCACCCCCCATCTGATGCCGATGGTTCGGGGACTGCTGGCCACGGTGTACGGACGCCTGCGTGATCCCGGTCTCACCGCCGCCGATTGCAGCACCCTGCTCTGTTCCGCGTATCGCCACTGCACCACCGTTGAGGTGCTGCCGGTCGGTACCTATCCCTCCACCAAGTGGGTACGCCAGACCAACAAGGCCTTTCTGTCCGTGCAGGTTGACAGCCGCACCGGCCAGCTGATCGTG
>JBILDP010000042.1:0-13134 GCA_044352535.1 Prochlorococcaceae cyanobacterium | reverse complement strand
CCTTTCTTCAGCTGGGGCCGACTGACCGTGGCATCAATCAGAAATCGCGGTGCAAAGCCCCGCTCCAGCAGGTTGCCGATGGCCGCGTTGAGCTCGGCCACGCTGTAGCGAGGCAGTGCTGGGGTGCTCGGGTTGACCATCACGTGCCTAGAGGTCGACCTCAGTGATCCAGTTGCCGGTAGCACTGCCACCAGTACAGGCTGATCAGCCCAGCCAGCAGGGTGACCACCTGGCCGACCGGGTGATCGATCCGCACCAAACCGACACCGGTGATCACTAGGGAGCTGCTCAGCAGACGGGCCCCGTCCCGGCGGTTGCTTGCGTAAAGGCGGGGCATGGCGCGCGAATGGGGCGTGCCCCGCAGTCTGGCCCAGTGGTTGGCGACACAATGGCGGCTGCCTGATCGCTTGGCGGGGTTTTTTGTCTGGTTCGCGTTCTGGTGTCCATGCTCCATGGCCTGCGCCATCGGGTTCTGGGGAGGGTGAGATGGCGACAGCAGCCCCAAGGCTGAGCGAGCTGCACCAGCAGTTGGCGGCCCCCCTCCCCAACAACCCCCGGCTGGTTCTGGTGACCGATCTGGACGGCACCCTGCTGGGCGGCACCCCGGCCGATCGCCGCGCCTTTTACGCCTGGCTTGAGCGGCGGCGCCACGAGGTGTTGCACGTGTTCTGCACCGGCCGCGACCTGGCTTCCATTGACCGATTGCTGCAGCAGGACGAGGCGTTGGGGTTGCGGGCCCCCCATCTGGTGATCGGCGATGTCGGCTGCACCGTGGCCTGCGGCACCAGCCTGGTGCCGCTGCCGCTGGCGGTGGAGCCGATCGAACGGCTGTGGCGGGGCAAACCCGAGCGTGTGGGCCCACTGCTGGCCGGCGCTGCCGGGCTGTCGGCCCAGCCGGTGAGCGCGGATCGCCGCCTCGCCTATTACTACGACCCTGACACCTTCGACCACGGCCTCATCGCTGAGCTTGAGGCCCATGGCGTTGATTGCGTGCTCTCCGACAACCGCTATCTCGATGTGCTGCCGGCGGGAGTCAACAAGGGCAGCACCCTGCAATCGCTGTTGGCCTTGCTGGAGCTGCCGGCCGAGCGGGTGGTGACCGCCGGTGACACCCTCAATGACCTGGCGATGTTTGAAACCGGCCTGGCCGGCGTGATGGTGGGCAACGCGGAGCCTGCCCTGCGCGCCCACTTGCACCACTTGCCAAGGACCTATCTGGCTGCGGGGCACGGCTGTCTCGGTATCGCCGAGGGCCTGCGTCACTTCGGCTTTGGTGATCTGCTCGACTTGGGATGAGATTCAGGAGGCGCAGGGATCCTCGGGCCATGCGTGCTTCGGATAGCGACCGCGCAGGTCGCGGCGTACGTCTCTGTAGCTGCCTCGCCAGAAGCCGGCGAGGTCCTGGGTGATGGCTGCCGGCCGGCCGGCGGGGGTGAGCAGGTGCACGGTCACCGGCAGCTGGCCCTCCAGCACCATGGGCGTGCGCTCCATCCCGAACAGCAACTGGAGCTTCACCGCCAACACCGGTTCGCCGCTGCTGTAGTCGAGTGCAGCAGGCCTGCCGCCGGGCAGGGCCAGGCGGGCGGGCAGCAGCCGATCCAGTTCGCTGCGCAGCCGCCAGGGCAGCTCGCCCCAGAGTGCCTCCACCAGATCCAAACCCTGCAGATCCGCCAGGCTCTGCAGCCCCTCCAGGTGTGGGCCTAGCCACTGCTCCAGGCCCTGCAGCAGAGCGTCGTTGTGGCGTGGGGGCCAGGGGGTGCCGAGATGGCTGTGCAGAAGCTGGAGCCGGGACTGCAGCTGGCGGCTGGCGGCCGACCAGGGCAACACCTCAAGCCCTCGCTCCTGAATTCCCTCCACCAAGGCAGCCCGAACCGCTTCACCCCCCGCCCCGCGCCAGGGAAGCCGCTCCAGCACCAGGGCCCCCAGCTCCAGGGTTTCTTCGCAGCGCACCCGGGCGGCCTTGCTGTCCCAGCGGGCCCGTTGCCGCCACTGGCCGCTGCGCTCAGCCTCGGCCCGCAGGCCAGCACGGCTGAGCTGTAGCGCCAGCAGGATGCGGGCGTCGTGTCCCACCCCGTCCACCGCCGCGATCGCCAGGGCCTCGCTGCCCAGGAGGGGGTCGTGGGGGGGCAGCACGGCACCGCGTCCGCCGCGCATCAGGTAGCGCTGGGGCTGCTCGGGGCGGGCCAGGGCCACGCGCTCGGGGTAGGCCGCCGCCACCAGCTGGGCAGCCAGCTCGGTGTCTTCCCCCGGCCCTGGGGGTGCCGGGGCTGTCTCTCCTGATTGGGGCGCATGAGCCGCAGGGATCGGGCCCTGGGATCGGCGTGCCCGTTCCAGCTGGTCCAGCCATTGCTGCCGCAGCCGTTGCAGCATGCTTCCGCGTGGCTGCCGCCGCAGCCAATCGAGGCGCCGTAGCAGGTCGCAGCCGGCCTCGCGCCGATCCAGGGGATCCCGCTCGCTCAGCAGCACGGCCAGCTCCGCAGCCAGTGGCGCGGCCCCCAGTGCCGCGCCCACCAGCAGTAGGTGGCCCAGGCGCGGGTGCAGGCCCAGCTGGCCGAGCTGGCGGCCATGGGTGGTGAGGGCGCCGTTGGCCTCCAGTGCGCCCAGCTGCTCCAGCAGCTGGCGGGCTTCCTGCAGGGAGGCGGTGCGGGGCGGATCCAGCCAGGGCAACTGCTCCCCCAGCGGATCGCCCCACTGGGCCAGCTGCAGGGCGATCGGCACCGGATCGGCTTCCAGCAGTTCCGGTGGATCGAAGGCCGGCCGGCGGGTCTGTTCCGCAGGCGACCACAGCCGCAGGCAGCGGCCCGGCCCCAGGCGTCCGGCCCGCCCGGCCCGCTGTTCTGCACTGGCCAGGCTGGCGGGTCGAGTGATCAGCCCGTCCATGCCGCTGCGCGGATCAAAGCGGTTGGCACGGCTCAGGCCGCTGTCGATCACCAGCCCCACGCCCTCGATGGTGAGCGAGCTCTCGGCGATGGCGGTGGCCAGCACCACCTTGCCGCCAGGGCCGCGTGCCGCCCGGATCGCCTGGCTCTGCTGCTGCAGGGGCAGGTTGCCGTGCAGGGCCACGCATTCGAGTTCCGCCGCCCAGTCGGCGGTCTCAATCAGCCGCTGACACAAGTTGATCTCCCGCAGCCCTGGCAGGAACACGAGCACGGTGCCCCGCTCCCCCGGCCGCGGCAGCCAGTGCTGCTCCAGGGCCCGCAGCACCTGGCGCTCCAGCCGCTCATCGGGCCTGGGCAGCTGGTGCTCCACCGCCACTGGATGGCTGCGTCCTTCGCTCTGCAGCACCTGGGCCCGGGGCAGTTGCTGGCGCAGCGGCTCCAGGTTGAGGGTGGCTGACATCACCACCAGGCGCAGGTCGGGCCTGAGCAGCTCCCGTGCCTGGCGCACCAGGGCCAGGGCCAGGTCGAGCTCGGCGCTGCGCTCGTGGAATTCATCCAGAATCAGGGCCGCCACGCCTTCCAGGGCGGGGTCGGCCTGGAGCCGGCGCAGAAACAGACCGGTGGTGAGCACCTCCAGGCGGGTGGCGCTGCTGGTGCGCGATTCGAGCCGCACGCTGTAGCCCGCGGTGGCCCCCACGCATTCGCCCAGCTCTGCCGCCAGCCTTTCGGCGGCCGCCTTGGCGGCCAGGCGGCGGGGTTCCAGCATCCAGATGCGCTGGTTCAGGCCTCCTGCCTGGGCAGTGTCTGGAACAGGAGGTGGCGCCAGGGAGCGCAGCAGCGCCAGCGGCACCCGAGTGGTTTTGCCCGCTCCTGGAGGGGCCTGCAGCAGCAGTGTGGCCCCCTCGGGTTGCACGGCCGCCTCCAGTTGGGGCAGAAGCGCATCGATGGGCAGCGGTTGGTGCAGGGCCAGCTGGGGGATGGTGCGCCGTGGGGCGTGCTCAGCGCACGTGTTTCACGCCATCCACCGGGTGATATGCCTCCCCGGTGAGCTCTTCGTAGACGATGGCCGGCAGACCGGTTTCAAACATTGTCTGCAGTGCTTCCTTGAGGTAGGGATTCCAGCCGCCGGTGCTGACGTTGCCGTGGCGCACCGTCCAGTCCCAGGTGCCCTGCAGGTCGCGGGGGATGCGGCCCTCGCGGTCGCGCCGGGCCACCAGATCCTGCGATTCAACCAGGCCCACGAGGATGGGGTCCTTGCCGTAGGCCGGGGTGATGCTCAGCTCCAGGCGCACCGGGTCTTCCTTGACCAACTTGAGGCGAAAGCGCGGCGGCAGCTTGAGGTTGCGCAGCACGGCTGCCACGATTCGCGTGCGTTGATCCAATGCCAAGAGCTCCCCGGATGCGTTGCTTCTACGGAGAGCCTATTCAGCGGGGTGAACCCGGGCTGGCGGGCTGGTCGCCTTCGCTGCCGAACCGCACCGTCAGCAGATCCTCCTGGGTGAGCTGTCCCTGATCGTCGAGCAGTTCGGGATGGATCGTGAGCCGGCCGGTGCGGTCACCCTCGTTGACGCGATCGCCTGGTCTGGGCACGGCCTTGAACCCCTGGCCCATCACCCGGAAGGCCTGCCACAGCAGCAGCAGAAAGCAGGCGCCATAGATCAGCGGGAAGATCTGGGAGGTCAACGCGTGCATGGCCGTGCGGGATGGGCCTGACTCCATCATGGCGAGCGCCCGGCCCTGCTGCCTCCCGATGGAGGTGCCGGTTCCCCCGGCACCGCGTTTGGTGGCCCACACGGCGTGGGTCGGAGAACCCGACCAGCGGCTCTTCATGACAGCGAGCGCCGATCTGGGTACGGTCGATGCAGTCTGCTGTTGCGGTTGATGGTCAGCCCTCGTGCGCTGCTGGGTGTCACGGTGCTGGGTGCTGCCCTGGTGGGTCTGCCTGGCCTGGCGGTTCCCCCAGCTGTCCGTGCCCCGTCAGCTGCCTCCGCCGCCCTGGGACGCCAGTCGTTTGTGGCGGCTGCCGTTCGGCGAGCCGGCCCGGCGGTCGTCACCATCGACACTGAGCGCACGGTGGTGCAGCCGGGGGGGGCGGGCGGGGTGCCGCGCGGCCTGATGAATGACCCGCTGTTCCGCCAGTTCTTTGGCATGCCCCAGCAGCAGCAGCCCTCCCAGCGCACCGAGCGGGGCACCGGCAGCGGCTTCATCGTGCAGGCTGACGGGCTACTGCTCACGAACGCCCACGTGGTGGAGAAGAGCGACCGCGTGACGGTTGGTCTGCAGGATGGTCGCCGCGTGCAGGGCACGGTGGTGGGGCTCGACCGCCTCACCGATATCGCCGTGGTGCGGCTCAGTGGACCTGGTCCGTGGCCGGTTGCTCCCCTGGGCGACTCCAGTGCCCTGCAGGTGGGTGAATGGGCGATCGCGGTGGGCAATCCCTACGGTCTCGACAACACCGTGACGATGGGGATCATCAGCAACCTCAATCGCAACGCCGCCAAGCTGGGCATCACCGACAAGCGCCTCGATCTCATCCAGACCGATGCGGCCATCAACCCAGGCAATTCAGGTGGACCCCTGCTCAATGCCGACGGTGAGGTGATCGGTATCAACACCCTGGTGCGTACGGGCCCGGGTGCCGGCCTCGGCTTTGCGATTCCCATCAACCGCGCTCGTGACATCGCCCGACAGCTGGTGGCCAGCGGTCGGGTGAGTCACCCCTGGATCGGTGTCGGCATGGATGTGGTGAGGCCAGGGGACGGTACGGGTCTGCCCGGTGGTGTCCGGCTGGCTTCGGTGGTCGGCAATGGACCTGCCGCACGGGCCGGTCTGCGGCAGGGCGATGTGCTGGTGGCCGCCAACGGCCAGACCCTGCGGGCACCGGCGGAGCTGGTTGCTGCGGTGGAGCGTGCCGGTGTGGGCGGAAACCTACGGCTCACGGTGAGCCGTGGCGGACAGCAGTTCCAGGTCGATGTGGTGCCCGCGCAGCTGGCTCGCAGTTAAGGCGGGGGTCAGGTTGGCTCCTGGCCCCATTGGCCGGCCAGTTCCCCGCTAAAGCGGGGCGGTGCACCAAGTTGCTGACGCATCACCCACTGGGTCGCGGCTTTCTGGCTGTGCCAGGCCTGCAGTAATTGCTTGGCGATGCGTTGGAGTGCCTCCACTTCGGCGGTCGCGTCGATCGTCCGGGTCATCCGCTCCAGTTCGAACTGTTGACCGAGGCTGAGGGCGAGAGGTTCCGTCATGGCGCCAGTGGCGATGGGGCGACGGCGGCACGGGGCTCACCGCTGTACTAAAGCTACGAAGTGTTTCAGGGGGTTGCGTAGCGGATGTGACAGGGCTCCGGTTTTGTCTTCGTTTGCTGGCGCGCTGGTCTGGTGTGCTTGGGGCGGGATCAGCTGGCGTTGTTGCTGCGTGCCGCTTGCCTGGCCTTCTGTTTGTCTTTCTGCTTGGCCCGATTGGAGGCCTGTTTGGTGGCTCGGGCTGAAGCTTCGGCAGCGGCCCGGGCGGCGTCGGCTTCTTCCTCCTTCTTCTCGAGGTAGTAGGCGTAATCGCCGCGGTAGAGCACCAGCTCGCCGTCGCGCAGCTCCACGATCCGGTTGGCCACCCGGGAGATGAAGTAGCGGTCGTGGCTCACCAGCAGGGCGGCTCCCTCGTACGCGATCAAGGCGTCCTCGAGCATCTGCTTGGCGGGGATGTCGAGGTGGTTGGTGGGCTCATCGAGCACCAGCAGGTTGCAGGGGCTGAGCAGCATCAGGGCCAGTGCCAGCCGCGCCTTCTCGCCACCGGAGAGTTTGCCCGCCTCCTTGAACACGCTCTCGTTGGAGAAGCAGAAGCTGCCCAGCAGCGAGCGCACCTGGGTCTGGGTCCAGTCTGGAACGGCCTCGAAGATCGTGTCGATCACCGTTTTGGAGAGGTCGAGGGCTTCGGCCTGGTTCTGTTCGAAGTAGCCGGCGATCACGTTGTGCTCGCCCAGCCCGGCCCGCCCCTCATCGGGCTGCTCGATCCCCATGATCAGCCGCAGCAGGGTGGATTTGCCGGCGCCGTTGGGGCCCACGAAGGCGATCCGGTCGCCACGCTCCACCTCGAGCCCGGCGCCGAGAAACAGAATCTGCTCCCCGTAGCTGAGGGTGAGGTCCTTCACCTCAGCCACCACCCGGCCGGAGCGGGGCGGTTCGGGGAAGTGGAAGCGGGGGCCGCCCACGCTCTCGATCGGCGCCTCGATCCGCTCCACCTTCTCCAGCAGCTTCTCGCGGCTCTTGGCCTGGGTGGAGCGGGTGGCGCTGGCGCGGAAGCGGTCGATGTAGGCCTGTTGGGCGCTGAGTTCCTTCTGCTGGCGCTCAAACGCCGCCTGGGAGGCCTCGCGCTCGAGGGCCTTCTGTTCCAGGTGCTGGCTGTAGTTGCCCAGGTAGGTGCGCGAGACGCCCCGCTCGGTTTCCACGATCTGGGTGCACACCCGATCGAGGAAGGTGCGGTCGTGGCTGATCACCACGATCGCGGCGCTCTGCTCGATCAGGTAGCCCTCCAGCCACTGGATCGTCTCCACGTCCAGGTGGTTGGTGGGCTCATCCAGCAGCAGCAGGTCGGGATCCTGCAGCAGGATCTTGCCCAGGGCGATGCGCATCTGCCAGCCGCCGGAGTAGTCGGCCACCAGCTGCTCGGCCCCCTCCGGCGTGAAGCCGATCGTGGGCAGCAGCTTGTCGATGCGGGCGTCGAGCTCGTAGCCGTGCAGCGCTTCGAATCGCTCGTGCAGGCGTCCCAGCTCGTGGATCAGCTCTTCCAGGTGGTCGGGATCGCTGGCGGCCTTCTCGCCGGCCATTTCGTGCTCCACCGCGTGTTTGCGGTTGAGCACCACCGCCGCTTCGCCGAAGGCCTGGAACAGCTCCTCGCGCACGGTGCGCTGAGGGTCTACATCGAATTCCTGCTGCAGGTAGGCGATGCGCGGTGAGCCCTGCTTCACCACGGTGCCGCTGCTGGGCTCCTCCAGCCCGGCGATGATCCGCATCTGGGTGGATTTACCGGCGCCGTTGACCCCCACCAGGCCGATGCGGTCGCCCGCCTTCACCTCCCAGGTGACATCGCGCAGCACCTCCCCGGTGGGATAGATCTTGCCGATGCGTTCGAGACGGAGCACGGGGGAGGGTTGCTGGAGGGGAGGGCGCACCGTGGGGTGGCTGCCCACATCATCCCTGCACGCCTGCGTTGAGCAGGCCAGGACAGCGGCTTGGACCGGCGGCTGGTGCAAACTCGCCCTAGCCCGATGTGTCTGCCCGCCATGATCAAGCGCCTGGAGCAGGTGGCTGCCCTGGTGGTGGCGGCGGGCCTGGCGATCGTGAGCTACTGGCTGTTCTTCAGCTGGGCCGGTGGTGGCGGCACCAACCGACCCGGTGGCTCCAAGTCGCGATCAGAGGCCTCCGCGGGCCTTCAGCAGCCACTGCTTGCTGGCCGAATCGTCGAGGCCGGCGACGTGAGCCTTCACCTCGTCGCGGTTCACCGGCAGGCCCAGCTCCCCGCCCAGGGCCACGATCCGCTCGAGGGCGCCTGAGGGGTCTTGCAGGGCCTGGCGAAACAGCGCTTGGGTGAGCTCGGTATCGGCGCTGATGCGGGCGTAGAGCTCGGCAACGTTGCTGGTGCTCATGGATCGGGCAACGGCTAGGGGTGAGCCGCGCGTGGCGGGCGGCCTGGTCTGAACCTATGGGGGCAGGTGCCCGTTGGCATCCCTATCCCCCCTCCGCCGTAGCGGCTTGTAGCCCTCAGGTCGTCTGGTTGGACTGCCTCAGGCAGCCTGGGGGCTGTCGCTCACAGGCGTGCCGCAGGCGGAGGCATCCTCCATGCTGCGGGCATCGAGGCAGAGCACCTTGCGCAGCTCGGCGTAGTTGGCGGCCAGGGCAGTGCGGCCCTCCTGCTGAGCACCGTATTCGGCTCGCTGGAGCACGTGATGCAGGTGGGTGAGCAGGTAAGTGCTGATCACCGCAGACACCAGCACATCGCTGCGCTCGGCGGTGCGGCGGCGCTTGCGCACGCCAGATGCGGATGCGGTAGCGCGACCAGGTTTGGAGCGGCTCACGCCTGAGGCGCCCGCCGCGGTGCCTGTGGATGCTCGGGCCATGGAACTGCTCGCGCTGGAAACGCGGAGAGGATCACATCAACAAGCATAGGCATGGATACTACCCTTGCGCATCTTTGTAGACTTCTCACTACCGCGTACGCACCAGCTGGCCGTGGCCACCCGCCAGACATCTTCCAGTGGCCGGCCCAAGTCCCCCCGGATCCAGGTGGTGCTGCCTGAAGAGCTGTGCCAGCGCCTGGCTGCCCTGGCTGAGGGCGAGTCACGCACCGTGAGCAACATGGCCAAGGTGCTGATCCAGCAGGGCGTTGAGCGGCTGGAGCAGCAGCGGGCTGGAGTCCAGCTCGCGGGGCCGTCCCCGATGCAGCCAGCGCCCCAGGCTGGTCAACAGGCCGCTCTGGAGCCGGTGGCCAACCCCGAGCAATTCCGGGAGCGGCTCGAGTTGCAGGAGCGCCAGCGGCCCAGTCGTCTGCGTGGCGCCCCGCGTCGGCTTCGGCTCCAGCGCCCTGGCCCGTTCTGAACCTGGTTACGCAGGCCCGGCCCCCGGGCCGGGTGGCAGGGCAAGCACTCCCAGCACCGCTGCTCTCTTGGCGCCGGTGACAGCCGGAGCATTGCCGGGTACCCCCAGCATGTGCCACCAGGCCAGCAGGGCAAAGGCCAGGGCTTCACGGTCGGTGTCGCCGATGCCGAAGTCGGCCAGGGGGCGCAGGCCGATCCCAAGGCAGCGGTGGCGCAGCTGCTCGATCAGCATGGTGTTGCGGGCGCCCCCTCCTGCCACCAGCAGTTCCACCGGTCTGGGCCAGGGGCCTCTGGCCAGGTCCTGGGCCACCACAGCGGCGCTGAAGGCTGTGAGGCTGGCCAGGGCGTCGGCCGGTTCACTGTGGCCGTTCTGGTGCAGCTCGGTCAGTCTCCGCTTCAGATCGCCCTGGCCGAACAGCTCGCGGCCGGTGGATTTGGGTGGCGACTCGAGAAAGTAGGCCTCTTGCAGCCACCGCTGGATCAGCGGTTCACAGATGCGGCCGCGGCGGGCCCAGGCGCCATCGGCATCGAAGCGCAGGTCCCCATCGCTGAACTGCGCCACCGCCAGATCCACCAGGCTGTTGGCCGGGCCACAGTCCCAGCCCAGCACGGGGTGCTGGCGATCGGGCCCGGTGGCTGGCGGAATCAGGGTGAGATTGGCGATGCCGCCCAGATTGAGCACGGCGCGCCAGCCACCCGTGCGCCCCACCAGGGCAGCATCGGCCAAGGGCACCAGCGGTGCCCCCTGGCCGCCCAGAGCCAGGTCGGCGGCTCGGAAGTCAAACACCACTGGACGGTCCAGCAGAGTCGCCAGTAGGGGGGGCTGCAGCAGCTGCCAGCTGGCGCCACGACGTTGATCGGCGGGTGGCCGGTGCCAGAGCGTCTGGCCATGGCAGCCAACTAACTGGGCCCTCCCCTGGGGATCGCAGGCCCGAGCCGCTTCGGCCTGGGCTTCGGTGACCGCTTCGGCCAGGTCCAGGAGCTCGGCCGTGGTGTGGGGCCGGCCTTGGCCAGCGGCGATCAGGGCGGCCGCCAGCTTGTCCGGATAGCTCAGGGAGGCGCGTTCAAGCAGTCGCCAGCGCGGCTGGTGCTGAGGGCCTTCAAACTCCGCCAGCACCGCATCGACGCCATCGGCGCTGGTGCCGCTCATCAACCCCAACACCCGCATCGCCGTCAGCCTCTGGCCACAAAAAAACCCCCGGAATTCTCCCGGGGGCCGAGGGGTTTGGCGAGCTCAGCAGGCGGTGCATCGCCGTTGGCGCGATCGGCCCGGATGGGTTCAGCGGTTGGGCTGGGGGGTCATGCGCAGGTAGGGCTTGATCTCGGTGACGCCCTTGGGGAACTTGTTGCGGGCCTCGTCGGTGGGGATGGATGGCACCACCACGCAGTCGTCGCCGTCCTTCCAGTTCACCGGGGTAGCCACCTGGTGATGGTCGGTGAGCTGCAGGGAATCGATCACCCGCAGGATTTCGTGGAAGTTCCGGCCGGTGCTGGCGGGGTAGGTGATCTGCAGGCGCAGCTTTTTGTTGGGGTCGATGATGAACACCGAACGAACCGTGAGGTTGTTGAGCGAGTTGGGGTGGATCATCCCGTAGAGATCGCTCACCTTCTTGTCCTCATCGGCGAGGATCGGGTAGTCGACGGTGGTGTTCTGGGTCTCGTTGATGTCGCAGATCCAGCCGCCATGGCTCTCGGCCGAATCCACGCTCAGGGCAATGGTTTTGACATTGCGCTTCTCCCACTCGGGGCGCAGGCGCGACACCTCACCCAGTTCGGTGGTGCAGACCGGGGTGTAGTCGGCGGGGTGGGAGAACAGCACGACCCAGCTGTCGCCGGCAAAGTCGTAGAGGTTGATCGGGCCCAGCTGTGAGTTCTGGGTGAAATCGGGAACGGTGTCGCCGAGTTGTAGGGCCATGGCGGTTCTGTAGATGGGTGGACAGGGAGGGAAGAGGCTCTGATCGCGGTTCGGAACGATCGCGGACTGGACACCCCAAACCGCCTAGCCAGTTCTTTGCTCATACTACATAAGTCCGATCGGAAATTGTGCTGGGTGCTTGGGTCTGGCTGCCGTGGCGCTCCGCTCGGTTCAGTCCTGGCTGGTGGGTGCCAGGTTGGCCGCCGCCACGGCTGAGCCCGGGATCCCCCAGTGAGCCAGCTCGCCTTTCAGGTGGCGCAGCCCCAGGCCCGCTGTGGCGGAAACAAACAGGGCATCGGGCTCCAGGGCTCTCGCCCGCTCCAGTTCAGCGGCAGGGCAGCGGTCGATCTGGTTGGCCACCAGTCGCCTTGGGGCGCTGGCTCCCAGTTGGTCGAGGATGGCGTGCACGGTGCGCCGTTGCTCCGGCCAGGCGGGATCGCTGAGATCCACCACCACCAGAAGGCCATCGGCCTCCAGCGTTTCTTCAAGCGTGGATCGGAAGGCCTCCACCAGCGGCGGCGGCAGGTCGCGGATGAACCCCACCGTGTCGGTGAGCAGCACGGTCGCGGCACGCTCCGTTAGATCCAGGCGGCGGGTGGTGGGATCAAGGGTGGCGAAGAGCTGGTTGGCCGCCAGCACGGCGTTGTTGCCCTGGGCCCTCGTGAGCGCGTTGAGCAGGGAGCTCTTGCCGGCATTGGTGTAGCCCACCAGGGCCAGGCGCCGCTGGCCGCTCCGCCCCTGGCGCAGCCGGGCCCGATGGGCACCCAGCGCCGCCACCTGGCGCCCCAGCCGCTCGATCCGCCGGGCGATGGCGCGGCGGTCCTTTTCCAGTTGGGTTTCGCCGGGCCCCCTCGTGCCGATGCCGCCCCCCTGGCGCGAGAGGCTGCGGCCGCGGCCGGTGAGCCTGGGCAGGCGGTAGCGCAGCTGGGCCAGTTCCACCTGCAGGCGCCCGGCGGCGCTGCCGGCCCGCTGGGCAAAGATGTCGAGAATCACCTCGCTGCGATCGCTCACCGGCAGATCCAGCAGCCGCTCCAGGTTGCGCACCTGAACCGGGGTGAGCTCCCGGTCGGTGACCACCAGCTCTGCCCCCAGGCGCCTGGCTTCGAGGGCCGCTTCGGCCAGCTTGCCCTCACCCCAGATGGTGTGGGGGGTGATCTGGCTGCGGCGCTGCTCCACCACCCCCACCGGCTCGCCGCCCGCGCTGGTCACCAGCCCCTCCAGCTCGGCGATGCGTCGCTCGCAGGCTGGCCTGGGCTCCTGGCAGAGCACCAGCAGCAGCACCCGTTCCCGAGCCGGCTGGCGGGGCCGGGAACGGGGGGGGCTGCTGGCGGGGGCAGTGGGGCCTGGACGATCGGTCGGGCTGAGCTCGGCCGTGGTCTCTTCAGGCGGGGGCTGGCTGCCAGCCAGCTGGGCCAGATCACCGCCGGCCAGCAGCTCCCAGGGCTGGGCCGCGGCGCGATGCATCAGCAGCGCCGCCGGCCATTGCCCCCCCTTCTCGGGACGATCGCTGAAGCGCAGCCAGAGAGCCGGTTGGAGATCCAGGGCCACCACCCCCTCCTGGGGCCCGGGCTCCAGTGGCATGCCACGGCAACAGCAGCTGAGCAGCCTCAGGCCGCTGGTCTGGCGCCGCCTCCCTCCCGGCAGTTTTTCCAGCAGCCGCCCCGATTGCTCCAGCGGACCCACCCAGAGAAGTCGGGTGAGGCCGCGGCCGTCCACCACCAGGCTCAAGGGCAATGCCAGCTCCACGCTCGCTGCCG
>JBILDP010000041.1:0-13165 GCA_044352535.1 Prochlorococcaceae cyanobacterium | reverse complement strand
GCACCATCCAGGTCGATCGCCGTGCCCTGATCGCGGGTCTTGAGCGGGTGGCGGTGCTGGCGGATCAGCACAACAACGTGGTGAAGCTCAGCACCGAGGCCGGCAGCGGTCAGCTCCTCATCCAGGCTGATGCCCAGGACGTGGGCAGTGGTTCGGAAGCCCTGGCCGCTGAGATCAACGGGGAGCCCGTCGAGATCGCCTTCAATGTGCGCTATCTGCTCGATGGTCTCAAGGCAATGGCTGCTGATCAGGTGGTGCTCCACTGCAACGCCCCCACCACGCCTGCGGTGCTGAGGGCAGCCGATGATGGGGCCTTCACCTACCTGGTGATGCCCGTGCAGATCCGCAGCTGAGCGGCGTGTCTCTGCCGGAGCAGCTGTTGCTGTCCGACCTGCTGCGCCGGCGTGTGCGCTGCGACCAGGGCCTCGACAACGGGGCCGGCCTGGTGGTGTGGATGCATCCACCGGTGCATCGGGTGCTGGGGTGGGTCAGCAAGCCCTCGGCTTTCGGCTCCCGTCGACTCGCTTGGCGCCTCAACCAGCTCCGCGGCCTGGTGGAGCTGGAAGTCCTCGTGAAGGGCGAGCCTGCTGAGACCGACCAGGCCACGGTGGAGCGCTTGCCCACCCTGATGGAGGCTTCCCTGATCAACGCTCAGGGTGATCCGATCGGCCTGGTGGCCGATGCGGTGTTTGAACCAACTACCGGTCGCATCCGCCACTATCTGGTGAGCCGCAGTGATCCGCGCCTGCCCGGCAGCAGCCGCTGGCGCCTCACTCCCGATCGCATCACAGATCAGCAGCCCGGCCAGGTGTTCACGGCTGTGGATGTCCTCGACGACCTGCCCCTGGCCCGTGCCAGTGTCAGACAGGACTTGTTGCGTCGCTCACGCCGCTGGCGCGATCAGATGCAGCAGGCTGGCGGCCGTTTCGAGCAGCGCCTGGAGGGATGGCTGGAGGAGGCGCCGTGGCAGGCATCGTCGGAAGCGTTCGAAGACACGCCGCCTCCAGAGCGTCGCTTCGACTCCTGGCCCGATCGGCAACCTGAGCCCCCCTGGCACACGCCTGATCAATCCGGGGCAGAGCCATGGGATGGGAGCTGGAACGAACAGGACCGGTCCACCACCGGGCCACCCCCTCGCCGGGAGAGCAATCGCCCGGTCCGAGCAGATCGAGACGATCCCTGGGTTTAGGGCCTTCAGCCACACTGGATGGATCTGAACAGCCGGCCGTGGTTGCAGCACCCCAGACCGCCACTCCCGGGTTCCCGGCTCCCGATTACCCCGTTGCCGAGGCCCTGAAGAAGGAGAATCTCAGCCAGGCCGACTACGACGAGATCTGCCGTCGGCTGGGCCGCGCTCCCAACCGCGCCGAGCTGGGCATGTTCGGGGTGATGTGGTCGGAGCACTGCTGCTACCGCAACTCAAGGCCGCTGCTGCAGGGCTTCCCCACCAGTGGGCCGCGCATTCTTGTGGGCCCCGGCGAAAACGCCGGGGTGGTGGATCTGGGTGAGGGGCAGCGCCTGGCCTTCAAGATCGAGAGCCATAACCACCCATCAGCCGTGGAGCCGTTCCAGGGGGCGGCCACGGGCGTGGGCGGGATCCTGCGCGACATCTTCACCATGGGCGCCCGGCCGATCGCCCTGCTCAATGCCCTGCGCTTCGGCCCGCTCGACGACGAGCGCAACGTGGGCTTGATGGAGGGCGTGGTGGCTGGCATTGCCCACTACGGCAACTGCGTGGGGGTACCCACCGTGGGCGGCGAGGTGGCCTTCGACCCCAGCTACTCCGGCAACCCCCTGGTGAACGCCATGGCCCTGGGGCTGATGGAAACCGAGCAGATCGTCTGTTCCGGCGCCGAGGGGGTGGGCTATCCCGTTGTGTATGTGGGCAGCACCACCGGCCGCGATGGCATGGGGGGCGCCAGCTTCGCCTCCGCCGAGCTCACCGAGGCCTCCCTCGACGACCGCCCCGCCGTGCAGGTGGGCGACCCCTTCCTGGAGAAGGGGCTGATCGAGGCCTGCCTCGAGGCCTTCCAGAGCGGTGATGTGGTGGCGGCCCAGGACATGGGCGCCGCCGGCCTCACCTGCAGCTGCTCGGAGATGGCCGCCAAGGGGGGCCTGGGTATCGAGCTGGATCTCGACAAGGTGCCAGCCCGCGAGGCCGGCATGACCCCCTACGAGTTCCTGCTCTCGGAATCCCAGGAGCGGATGCTGTTTGTGGTGAAGCCCGGCCGCGAGCAGGCCTTGATGGAGCGCTTCACCCGCTGGGGGCTCCAGGCGGCGGTGGTGGGCCGGGTGCTGGAAGACAACGTGGTACGCGTGCTGCAACAAGGCGAGGTGGCTGCCGAAGTGCCTGCCAGCGCTCTGGCCGATGACACCCCGATCAACCACCACGAGCTGATCAGCGAGCCGCCGGCCGAGATCCAGACCCACTGGCGCTGGAGTGAGGCCGAGTTGCCCGCTGCCAGTGTTGCCGGCATCACCCCGGTGGGAGGCAGTCTCACCAGCTGGAACGACGCCCTGCTGCAGCTGCTCGACGACCCCACCATCGCCTCCAAGCGCTGGGTGTATCGCCAGTACGACCACCAGGTGCAGGCCAACACGGTGGTGCCCCCTGGCGGCGCCGATGCGGCGGTGGTGCGGCTGCGGCCCCAGCAGGGCGAGGGGGCCATGGCCCCAGCCAGCCGTGGTGTGGCGGCGGTGGTCGACTGCCCCAACCGCTGGGTGGCCCTCGACCCCGAGCGCGGCGGCATGGCGGCGGTGGCCGAGGCCGCCCGCAACCTCAGCTGCGTGGGCGCCGAGCCCCTGGCGATCACCGACAACCTCAATTTCCCTTCGCCGGAAACCTCAACCGGCTATTGGCAACTGGCCCTGGCCTGCCGCGGTCTCTCGGCGGCCTGCACGGCTCTCGACACGCCGGTCACCGGCGGCAACGTCTCGCTCTACAACGAGACCCGCCTGCCCGATGGCCGCATGCAGCCCATCCATCCCACTCCGGTGGTGGGCATGGTGGGTCTGGTGCACAACTTGTCGCAAGTGCGCGGTCAGGCCTGGCGCGCAGCCGGCGATTCCATCTGGCTGCTGGGAGTGCCCCTGGAAACGGGCGAGGCTCCCGCTGATCCGCGCCTGGGCCTGGCCGGCAGCAGCTATCTGGAGCGGCTGCATGGAGCCGTCACGGGGCGCCCGCCCGAGATCGATCTGGCGCTGGAGCGCTCCGTTCAGGGCTTCCTGCGCCAGGCGATCGCCCAGGGTTTGGTGGCCTCCGCCCACGACCTCAGCGATGGCGGCCTGGCGGTGGCCACCGCTGAGTGCTGCATGTCTGCTCTGGCGGCCGGCGCAGCTCCTGGCGCTGAGCTGGAGCTGCCCGCGAGCAGTGTCCGTACCGATCGGTTGCTGTTCGCCGAAGGCGGTGCACGCATCCTGGTGAGCGTGCCGCCTGACCAGGCCACCTCCTGGCAGCAGGCCCTCGATCAGGCGCATGCCAGCGCGCCCGGTTCGGTTGTGGCGCAGCATCTCGGTGTGGTCACCGCTGGCGGCAGCGCCGCTGAGCTGGTGATCCGCCAGGCCGGCCTGGCTCAGCCGCTGCTGCAGCTGCCTGTCGCCCAACTCGCCGAATGCTTCGAGCAGGCGATTCCCCGCCGCATGGGGGTGGATCTTCCCCCCACGGCCTGATCGGCCCGCTCATGCACAATGTGAAGGTATCCGCCGTTACCCCGGGCCTGTGCTGAAGGACGATCTGTCTGCTGAGCACGGCTTGTCTGCTGAGCACGGTTACTCCGGTGAGCACGGTTACTCCGGTCAGCACAGCCCTGAGGCACGGATCGAGGATCTCCACCACGACGGCCAGCGGCCCGACAAGCCGGAAGAGGCCTGTGGGGTGTTTGCTGTGCTCGCCGCCGACCAGCCGGTGGCCAATCTCACCTATTTCGGCCTCTACGCCCTCCAGCATCGTGGTCAGGAGTCGGCCGGTATCGCCGCCTTCGGGGGCGACGGCAGGGTGCGCCTGCACAAGGACATGGGCCTGGTGAGCCAGGTGTTTGACCAGGAGGTGCTGGAGCGCCTTCCTGGCCACCTGGCCATTGGCCACAACCGCTACTCCACCACCGGCAGCAGCAAGGCTTGCAATGCCCAGCCGGTGCTGCTCAACACCCGGCTGGGCCCGATGGCCCTTGCCCATAACGGCAACCTGGTGAATGCGGCAGAGCTGCGTGAAGCCTTGGACCATCTGGCCCAAGAACTCACCTCCACCACCGATTCCGAGCTGATCGCCCTGGCCGTGCAGGCCGCAGTCAACGATGGTCTCGATTGGGATGGCGCCATTCGTCAGGCCGCCGGTCGCTGCCGTGGCGCCTTCAGCCTGGTGATCGGCACGCCGGAGGGGCTGTTTGCCCTGCGCGACGGTCACGGCATCCGCCCTCTGGTGTTTGGCCACCTCGGTGAGCCGGAGCAGGCCCAGTGGGTGGTGAGCAGCGAGACCTGTGGGCTCGACATCATCGGTGCCGCCTATGACGGCGACGTGCAGCCCGGCGAGATCATCCACTTCCGCCTTGGCGATGCCCAGCCGCATCGCAGCCAGTGGATCAGCGAGCCCGCCAAGTTGTGCGTGTTCGAAATGATCTACTTCGCCCGGCCCGACAGTCGCTTTTTCGGGGAGTCGCTCTACAGCTACCGGGTGCGCATCGGTGAAGCACTGGCTCGTGAGACACCTGTTGAAGCCGACATCGTGATCGGTGTGCCCGATTCCGGCATCCCGGCGGCGATCGGTTACTCCCAGTTGAGCGGCATCCCCTTCGGCGATGGCCTGATCAAGAACCGCTATGTGGGTCGCACATTCATCCAGCCCACCCAGGCGATGCGCGAGGCAGGGATCCGCGTGAAGCTCAACCCCCTGCCGGATGTGCTGGCCGGCAAGCGGGTGGTGGTGATCGACGACTCGATCGTGCGTGGCACCACCAGCCGCAAGCTGGTGCAGGCCCTGCGTGATGCCGGTGCCACCGAAGTGCACATGCGCATCAGCTCACCGCCGGTGACGCACCCTTGCTTCTACGGCATCGACACCGACACCCAGGACCAGTTGATCGCAGCTCGCCTCACACTGGCGGAGATCTCTGCCCATCTGGGCGTGGATTCGTTGGCCTATCTCAGCAAGGAGGGCATGGTGGAGGCAGCCCAGGCCCATTCCGAGAACTTCTGCACCGCCTGTTTTGACGGTGCCTATCCGATTGAGATGGATGAGGCAGTGCGCAACAGCAAGTTGATGCTGGAGCCGGCTGGACTTGCCGCTGGCTGCGTCTGATCACAGGTCGCGCCTGATCACCGGTGCCCGCTGACTGGGTCAGCCCAGGGCAGGGATCAGTCGTCACAGGTCCGGCTGAGAAGCGGCAGCAGCTCTGTGATGGCACCACCGCTTGGCAGGGGGGTCGATCTGCCCTCGCTGCTTGCCTCCTCCAGCTCCAGTTGACTGGGATCCAGCCGCAGGCTGCGCTCGCCTGCCAGCACACTCACCAGCGGATCATCACCACAGCAGAGATCGACCAGCTGATCGCCCCGCTGTGCGAAGCGCAGGCCGATCTGGCCTAGTTCTCCCCGTTGGCAGCTGCGCAGTTCGGCTACGGCCATGCGCTTGAGCCGACCCTGCTCGCTGGCCAGCAGCAGGCTGCCTTCCGCTGTCATGGCTGCAGCTCCCACCACCCGTTCGCCGGGCAGCAGCCGCAGCAGTACCGGTCCCTGGGCGGCTCGGCCCATCACCGGCAGGTTGCTCTCGTTCACCTGCAATCGCAGCAGCCTGCCGGTGCTGCTGCCCACCACCAGCTCCTGCCCATCCCGGCAGAGCACCACCCGGCGCAGGCTGACGCCCTCCTTCAGCTTCAACACTGAAGTAGCCCGCCCAGAGAGTTCCTGAAAGGCATCGAGAGGCAGTCGCTTGAAGCGCCCATCGCTGCTCAGCAGCCCCACACTCGCGCCCTCAGCCGCCTCGCCGCTGGGAAGGGGCAACAGTTGCACCACCCGTTCGCCGGCCATGCCATCGGGCAGGAATTTCTCCAGACTTCCATGCTGCTGGCCGGCGAATTCCCAGCGCAGCAGCGCCACCCGGCCGGCGTCGGTGAAGGCCAGTAGGGCAGGTTTGCTGCTCACCGGCAGGATCAGCCGCGCCGGGGCCGGGTGTTCACCCAGGGCCACCGGTTCATCGAGATGCAGCCGGCCGAGCAGTTGGGGGGCCACGATCTTCACCTGACCGTCGGCCTGGATCAGCAGCCGGCTTTCGCTGGGGAGGGCGGCGAAGGCCTGCTGGCGCTGCAGCTCGGCATTGGGACGCACCGCCGCGGCCCGCTGGGCCACCAGGTCATCGCCTCCTTCCACCAGACGGGTGCGTCGTGGTGTGGCGTAGCGCTTCCTGAGTGCCTTGAACTCCGCCACCATGGCGTCAAGCAGGGCGCCGCGGTCGTTGAGCAGGTGACGCAGGCGATTGCGTTCCTCGCCCAGATCCTGGGCTTCCTGCCGCAGGCTCTCCTGTTCAAGACCGGTGAGGCGCCGCAGCGGCATGGCCAGCACGGCATCGGCCTGCCGCTCGCTCAGGTCAAGGTGCACCTGCAGGCTGGCCCGGGCACTGGCGGCATCGCGCGCCTGCTGGATCATGTCGATCACCCGGCGCAGGTCGGCAAGGGCCTTGAGCAGGCCATCCACCACTTCCAGGCGATCTTCGGCTTTTTTGAGCGCGTGGCGGGTCCGCCGGATCAGGGTGAGTTCCCGATAGTCGAGGAACTCCTGGAGCATCCGGCGAAGGCTGAGCTGACGTGGCTGACCGTTCACCAGGGTCAGCAGGATGGCGCCAAAGTTGCTCTGCAGGGCGGTGCGGCGCTGCAGTTCGCCCAGCACGGTTTCGGCGTTGGCATCCCGGCGCAGTTCCACCACGATCCGCATGCCTTCGCGGTCAGATTCGTCGCGGATGTCGGCGATGCCGCCGATCTTGCCGTCGTTCACCTGCTCGGCCAGTTTTTCGATCCAGCCGGCCTTGCTCAGCTGGTAAGGCAGCTCGGTGATCACCACGGCGCCGCGGCGGTGGCGGCCCTTGCCGGGTTGCACCTCCTCGATGTGGGCAACTCCCCGCATCGGAATGCTGCCGCGGCCTGTGAGGTAGGTGTCGCGCACACCGCTGCCGGTGAGCACCTCGCCACCGGTGGGAAAGTCTGGTCCGGGCACCAGCTCCAGCAGTTTCTCGTCGCTGAGTTCAGGTTTACGGATCAGGGCGATCAGGGCATCCACCACCTCGCCCAGGTTGTGGGGCGGAATGCTCGTGGCCATACCCACGGCGATGCCTGTGCAGCCGTTCAGCAGCAGGAAGGGCAGCTGGGCTGGCAGCACCGTGGGTTCCTGCTGGGAGCCGTCGAAGTTGGCGGCGAAATCAACGGTGTCGTTGCCGATCTCATCGAGCAGCGCCTCGTTGGCGATCGGGGCCAGCCGGGTTTCGGTGTAACGCATGGCCGCCGGGGGGTCGTCGTCGACCGAGCCGAAGTTGCCGTGGCCATCCAGCAGCGGGTGACGGCTGGCGAAGGTCTGCACCAGTCGCACCAGGGCGTCGTAGACGGCCTGATCACCGTGGGGGTGGTACTTGCCGAGCACGTCGCCCACAACGCGCGCGCACTTGCGATAAGGCCGATCAGGGGTGAGCCCCAGCTCGTGCATGGCATAGAGGATGCGCCGCTGCACGGGCTTGAGGCCGTCGCGCACGTCTGGGAGTGCCCGTCCCACGATCACGCTCATCGCGTACTCGAGGTAGGAGCGCTGCATCTCGTGATGCAGCTCGATCGGCTGGATGCGCGGGTCGTCGGGGCGCTCGTTGGGCATCCGGGGCTGCGGCCGATGAGCGCAAAGTGGGGCTCAGCCTACTGATGTAGGGCCATCAGAGCTCCTCTTCGCTGCTGTCCTGGTCGGGGTTGGCGTTGGCCATGGCCCGTTCCACTGCTGGCCGCAGGCTGGGTTCGCGGAAGAGCAACTGGGTTGCTCCGCGGAGCTTCGGGCCCCACAGCTGGGTGGTCTGGTAGCTCTCCAGCACGTAGTTGGGCTCTGCAGACAGAGCCTTGTCAGCCAGCTCCAGGGCTTCGCTGCTCCCACTCCCCTGCAGCTGGTACAAGGCTGCCGCCAGGGCCAGGTTGGGTTCGGCGGCGTCGGCCTTGATCGCCAGCACCTGGCGCCAACGCCCCACGGCCGCCTTGGTGTTGCCCTGCTCAAACAGAACCAGGGCCTGGTTGTTGATGGCTTCCCAGAAATCGCTGCGCAGCCTGGAGGCCTGCTCAAAGGCCGCCAGGGCTTCTCCCGGTTGGTTGAGCAGGATGCGGGCGTTGCCTAGATCGAAGTAGGCGCTGGCATTTTTGCTGTCGAGCCGGAGGCCCTGTTGCAGCAGTGTCACGGCCTCCTGGGCGCGGTTGTCGCGCAGGGCGAGTGATCCCTCGGCAAACCAGATCCCGGCGTTGCCCTGATCGAGCTGCTTTGCCTTGGCCAGCGAGATACCCGCTGCCTTGAGTTGATTGCTGCGGAGCTGGGCTTCGGCCAGCAGCACCCATCCGCGGGGGTCGTCCGGCAGCAGCTGCACCGTGAGAGCTGCCAGACGGGCGGCATCAGCGGCCTGGCCGAGTCGCAACAGTCGCGCTGCAGCCTGGGCTATCCCCAGGCCAGCCCCTTCCAGTTCAGCTGGCCGTGGCACATACGCATAGGGAACCAGCGCCCAGGCCGGCAGGGGCTGGCTCAAGGTCAAGCCCAGGGCCAGGAGCGGCAGGGCACGCAGGGGCAGGGCACGCAGCCAGTGCGGTGCCATCAGCACAGTTCAGGTCAGACCACCCTAGGGACGGGCTCCTGGCCTGGCATCGAGCTGCTCAGCACCCCTGGCGGTGCCCCTTGCCCCTGCACCCATTGCCGCCTGAATGTTGCGCTGCCACATCCAGGGCTTGATCCTGCGCAGGGCAGAGGCTCGCAGTTTCTCGTCCCAGGTGGCTTCGCTCCAGACCAGGGCCGTTTCGCCCTGCAGATCCAGCCACCAGGGTCGCGGCTGGAGTTCAGGGTCGCGGCTGCTCTCCAGGTCCTGCTGGTTCCAGGGACACACCTCCTGGCAGAGATCACAGCCGGCCACCCACCCGTGCAGGGCACCGGCGATCGGCTCCGGCAGTTCGGGATCGCGATTTTCGATGGTGTGGAAGGCGATGCAGCGCCTGCTGTCCACCACAAACGGCTCGGTGATGGCGCCGGTGGGGCAGGCGGGGATGCAGCGGCTGCAGCCACCGCAGAGCGGTTCGGCCGGCTGGTCGGGAGGCAGGGGCAGGCTGGTGAGCAGGTGACCCAGCAGCAGCCAGGAGCCCCTCCGGCGGTGAATCAGGTTGCCGTGCTTGCCGATCCACCCCAGTCCCGCCTGCTCGGCCCAGGCCTTGTCCATCAGGGGAGCGCTGTCGACGCAGGCTCGCCACTGCAGTTCAGGCACCTGGGTTTCCAGCCAGCGCCCCAGCTGGCGGAGCCGGCTGTCGATCACCCGGTGGTAATCACGACCCCACCCATAGCGGGCCACCTTCAGGGAGCCAGGCGCCCGTTCGGCCTCCACGAAGTAGTTGAGTCCCACCGCCAGCAGGCTGCGCACGCCTGGCAGCAGCTGCTCCACAGCGCGCCGGCGCGGGTCGGCCATCCAGGCCATGTCGGCCTGGTGTCCAGCGGCCAGCCAGCGCTCCAGGGCCGCCGTGCGCAGTCCAAGGCGCTCTCCGCCAGGCACGGTGGCGATGCCCACCGGGTCGAAGCCCAGCTGCCGGGCCTGCTGCTTCAGCCGGTGCGCCAGATCGTGGTGGGCGTCCTGTGCCATCGCCCGTACAGTGTCGCCACTATCGAAAGTCTGCTGGCTAGTCCTGTGACTGTTCCGTCCAACGGCCGCCTGGCCCCCCTGCTCCGCTGGCTTGGCCTCACGCTGGTGGTGCTGTTTGCCCTGCAGCTGTTGGTGCTGGTCAACAGCTGGAACTGGGACCTGGAGCCCTTCCGCCAGGTGGTGGTGGAGCGTCTCGTGGGCGATGCCCCGATGGCGCTGGTGGGCCTGCTACTGATGTTGTTCGGCGCCCGGCTCGACCAGTCGGGTTCCACTCGCACGCCACTCCGCCTCGTGGTCGGCCTGCTCTCCATCCTGTTGGCGGTGGTCATGCTGGTGTCGGTACCGCTGTCCATCGGCTCCACCCAGGCATTCGCCGAGCAGGCCGAGCAGGCTGAGGCGGCAATCGCTCAGCAGGCCAGTCAGCTTGAGCAGCAAAAACAGCAGGTTCAGGATCCGGCCTTCATTGATCAGTTGATCGCCGATGCCGAGCGCCAGGGCCGCATCCCTGCCGGTGCCAGTGCTGCGGTGAAAAAGCAGAAGGCCCAGGAATTCATCGACGGTCAGATCAAGCCCCAGCTCGCCCGCGCCGAGCAACAGCTGGGTCAGGCCCGCCTTGGCCGCGATCTGGCGATGCAGCAGAGCCGCTTCGGCGGCACTGGTCGGGCGGTTGTGCTGGCAGTGGCCTTCGTGCTTGTCACCCTGGTGGCCCTGCTCTGAGATCCCTCCCCCAGCAGGCGCCTGGCTAAGTTGCCTGCAGCGCACTGACGGCCGGATCTCCGGGTTCTCACTTGGTTCAATCCAGTCCCCGTCCTGATCAGCCCCTGGGTGACCGCCTGCAGGCCGACCTCAAGAACGACCTGATCGCGGGTCTGCTGGTGGTGATCCCGCTGGCCACCACCATCTGGCTGGCCACCACGGTGAGCCGCTTCGTGCTGGCGTTTCTCACCTCGATCCCCAAACAGTTCAATCCCTTCAACACCCTCAACCCGGTGTTGCAGGAGCTGATCAACCTGGGCGTGGGTCTGCTGGTGCCGCTGCTCGGCATCCTCCTGATCGGCCTGATGGCCCGCAACATCGTGGGTCGCTGGTTGCTGGAATTCGGCGAGGGCACGCTCCTGCGCATCCCCCTGGCAGGCTCGGTCTACAAGACCCTCAAGCAGCTGCTTGAAACGTTCCTTCAGGGCAGTTCGACCAAGTTTCGCCGCGTGGTGCTGGTCGAGTACCCCCGCAAGGGGCTCTACGCCCTGGGCTTCGTCACTGGCGTGCTCGGCAGTTCCATTCAGGCCGACTTCGAGGAAACCATGCTGAGCGTGTTCATTCCCACAGCTCCCAATCCCACCACCGGTTGGTATGCGGTGGTGCCGGAGAGCTCCGTCAAGGACCTCGACCTGTCGGTGGAGGATGCCTTCCGCACGATCATCTCCGCCGGCATCGTCAATCCCGACGAGCGACCCGCCCCCTCCAACCGCAGTTTCTCCAGCCTGCTGGCCCAGCTGCGGGCTCCCCAACTCTCCTGATGCAGAGCCGCACCCTCTCCCGCGAACTGGCCCTGCTGATGCTTGGTCAGGTCAGTGACCGCGCCCGGGACTCCCTCCAGGCCCCCGCTGCCGACACGGCCCTGGAAACCCTGTTGCATCAGGCCCTGGCCAGTCTCAGCCAGCATGTGCGTGAGGCCCTCGACCGTTCCGCAGCGGATCTCCAGAGTGCTGAGCAGCACCTGCTCGACAGTGAATTGCAGGAGGCCGGAGCCGAACAGCTGCCACGGGTGCGTCAGCACCTGCGTGATGGTCTGGTTTCCGCCGAGATGGCTCTCAATCGCCTGTCCGCCAGCCTGGAGCTGCCGCGGTTGCTGTTGCTGGCCGATCAGGACGACGTGCGCCGTCAGGCTGTCGAGCGGGCGCGGGCGGTGCTGCGCCAGCGCGAGTCGATCGATCAGCAGTTGGATGGCGTGATGGAAGGTTGGCGGCTCACCCGACTGCCCCGCATCGATCGCGACATCCTGCGGCTTGCTGTGGTGGATCTGCGGGAGTTCGGCACCCCTGCGGCGGTGGCCTGCAACGAGGCTGTGGAGCTGGCTAACCGCTACAGCGATGAGCAGGGGCGTCGCATGATCAACGGCGTTCTCCGCCGCTTCACAACGGCTTCAGCGCCGCAGGGCTGATGGTGTTCGACTGGTTCAACCGATCGGCTGCTCCCAGAGAGACTGAGGAGCCCCTCCCTGCCGAGGCTGCTGAGCCGTCTGCACCCGCTGAGGCTCCTGTGCCCCCAGCCCCCGCAGCTGCGCAGCCTGCCCAGCCTGTTGCTGCCACCTCGGGTCTTGACGAAGACGCCCTGGCCTGGGCTCGTGAGGCCTATGCCCGCCTCAAGGCCCAGCAGGAAGCAGCGCGCCAGGCGGAAGCCCAGCCGCCCGCCCCCGCGGAAGCCCCTACCAGAGCTACGGCAGAAGCCGTTGTGGCGCCCCAGCCTGAGCCTGCGGAGCCCGAGTCCACCGCTCCCGTTGCGGCAACAGCCCAGGCCCCAGCGACTGGCCCCTCCCTGCTGGAGCAGGCAGCCGCCCAGCGCGCTGAACGCCAGCAGGCCCTGGTGGCGGAGCCGGCCGAGTCTGCCCCCACCCCTCCCGGGCCTGCTGGAGCTCCGGCCCCCGAAACCGCCGCTCCCCGTGAAGAGGTTGAACCCCAACTGGGCGCCTTCGATGACACGTTCACCTGGAGTGCCGAGGTGCTCGCTGCCCAGGGCAAGCGGGTCGACCAGATTTCCCTTGAGGAGATCGACTGGCTAGGCCGGCTGCGCCAGGGTCTGGAGAAGACCCGTCGCGGCTTCGTGACCCAGCTGCTCGACAGCCTGGGCGACGATCCGCTCACCCCGGAGGTGCTCGACGACCTGGAATCCACTCTGCTGCGCGCCGATGTGGGAGTGATGGCCACCGACCAGGTGCTCGAGGCACTGCGCCAGCGCCTCAACCAGGAAGTGGTGGATCCCTCCGAGGGCATCCGCTTCCTGAAGGAACAACTGCGGGGGATCCTCGAGGCCCCGATCGAACAGAGCGGTGTGCCCCTGCTGGCTCCCCGCAAAGGCCGCCTCAATGTGTGGCTGATGGTGGGTGTGAACGGGGTCGGGAAGACCACCACTCTCGGCAAGCTCGCCAACCTGGCGGTGCGCAGCGGCTATAGCTGTCTGATTGCAGCGGCTGATACGTTCCGTGCCGCCGCCGTGCAACAGGTGCAGGTGTGGGGTGAGCGCAGCGGTGTGCCGGTGATCGCCAACCCCAGCGCCAACGCCGATCCGGCGGCCGTGGTCTACGACGCCATCGGCGCTGCCCAGGCCCACGGT
>JBILDP010000210.1:0-3926 GCA_044352535.1 Prochlorococcaceae cyanobacterium | reverse complement strand
TGCCGAAGTCGCTGGCGTCGAAGGCCTGGATCTGCAGGTCGGCGCGCTGGCCGGGCTGCACGAAGCCGATCGCCTGGTTGGGCAGATACACGCGGGCCTGGAGGGCATCGCGGGGCACCACCTTCATCAGCGACTTGCCGGAGGCGTTGGCGCTGGTGCCGGTGCCCTGGGCCACCACGCTGCCGGGGCTCACCTCGATGTCGAACACGGTGCCGTCGGTGGGGGCGGTGAGCAGGCCGAACTGGATCTGCTGGCGGGCCAGGCGGATGTCGCTGTCGAGCTGGGCGATCTGGCGCAGGTTGTCTTCCACCTGGCGGCGCAGCTCCACGTTGGTGGTGGCGCCTGTGTTGATGAGGGTGGACTGCAGCCGGGCCACCTCGCGTTGCTCCTGGGCCACGGCGCTCTCGCTCTGCTGCACGTTCTGGCGGGCCTCGAGCAGCTGCACCTCGCTGGCGGCGCCCTGGGCCACCAGGCCGGCGTAGCGGTTGGCGATGTTGCGGTAGGTGGCCAGGCTGGCGCGCTCGCCGGCCAGGCGCGCCTGAGCCTTGCGCAGCTCCTGGCGGGCGGCCTCGCGGCGGCTGGCCAGCTCCTCGGCCTGGCTGGCCAGCTGCTGGCGCTGGTTGGCGCTGAGGCTGGCTGTGCCGGCGATGCTGGTGTCGCCGAGGGTGGCGGCGGCTACCTGGTTGTCGTTGAGCAGGCGCTGGCGGATGCTCTCGGCGGCCTGCAAACGGCTGCGGGGGTCGCGCAGGTCGAAGCGCACCAGGGGGTCGCCCTTGCGCACGGCCTGGCCCTCTTTCACCAGCACGGCCTCCACCACGCCGGGCACGGGCGCGTCGATGCGCTTGGTGCTGTTGCTGGGTTCGAGCTTGCCCTGCACGGCGATCGTTTCGGCCAGGGGGGCGGTGATGGCCCAGAGGCCGAGCAGGGCCACACCGCCGATGCCGGTCCACACCAGCACACTGGCGCCGCTGCGCTGCTTGCGCAGCAGCACGGTTTGGCTGAAGCTCCAGGGGGCCACGGGGCCGCCGGGGCTGGCGCTGAGGCCGGCGTTGCGAAAGGGATTGGGGGCCAGGGGCCCGCCAGAGCCAGAGCCAGAGCCAGAGCTGGGCAGGGTGCTGGGCGGGGGGCTGGTGGCCGGCCTGGCGGCGGCCGGGGGGCTCGGGGTGTGGCCGGCGCGGCCGAAGGTGATCGGGGCGGTGTCGCCGCTGGGCGGGCTGCTGGGGGCTGGGCTGATCGGGGTGGAGCGGGGCGCGCCGGGGCGGCGCAGCCAGCCGAGGGCGCGCTGCAGGGCGTGCTGGAGCGGGGTGGAGGGGCGCAGCATCAGGTTTCGCCCTCCTGGCTCTGGCTGCGATGGAGGGCGTAATACCAGCCCTGGCGGGCGATCAGATCGGCATGGCTGCCCATTTCCATGATGGCGCCCTTGTCCATGAGCACGATCACATCAGCCGGGCGCACGGTAGCGAGGCGGTGGGTGATGAAGAACACGGTGCGGCCGCGGAAGGCCTCGAGCAGGTTGATGCACACCTGGCGCTCGGTGCTGGCATCGAGGGCACTGGTGGCCTCATCGAGGATCAGCAGGCGCGGGTTTTGCAGCACGGCGCGGGCCAGGGCGATGCGCTGGCGCTGGCCGCCGGAGAGGCCGGCGCCGCGCTCGCCCACATCGGTGTTGTAGCCGCGCGGCAGCTCCATGATGAAGTCGTGGGCGCAGGCGATGCGGGCGGCGCGGATCAGCTCGGCGGCGGTGGCATCGGGCTTCACCAGCAGCAGGTTGTCGCGGATCGTGCCGTCGAACAGCATCGATTCCTGGGGCACCACGCCGATCTGGCGGCGCAGGGAATAGAGCTCGAGCTTGCTGATGTCGAGGCCATCCACCAGCACGCTGCCCTCGAGCGGGGCATAGGAGCGGGGCAGCAGCTTGAGCAGGGTGGATTTGCCGCTGCCGGAGCTGCCCACCAGGCCCACGAAGGCGCCGGCGGGCACGCTCAGGTTCACGCCCTCGAGGTTGAGCGGCCCCTTGTCGCGGTAGCGGAAGCTCACGTTGCGGAATTCCACCTGGCCGCGCAGGGGCGGCATCGGGATCGCCTGGGCCTCGCTGAGGGTCTGCTCGGTGGGCCGGTCGATCACGTCGGCCACGATGCGCAGGGCCTGGGTGCCGAGCAGCAGCTGCTGCCACTTGGCCGGCAGCTGGCTGAGCGGATTCACCACGTAGTTGCCGAGGATGCGCACGGCGAACAGGCCGCCGAGGTTCATGCTGCCCTGGATCACCAGCAACAGGGCTACCACCATCACCAGCAGATCGGCGAACTGGGCCATGAAGGCCAGCAGGTTGGCGTTGGCGTCGGTGAGCACGCGCAGCTTGAAGTCTTCGCCGAGGAAGCGGGCGTAGCGGTCTTCGAATTCCCAGCGGGTCTTGAGCTCGGCGTTCTGGGCCTTGATCGTTTGCACGCCGGTGAGCGCCTCGGTGAGGAAGCTGTAGGTGCGGATCGCCTCGGTTTTGCTGCGGGCGATCTGGGCCTTGATCGCCGGGTTGGCCAGCAGGCCGATGGCCAGGATCACCGGCACGAAGGCGAGCTGCAATACGGCCAGCTGCGGACTGAGGGCCAGCATCACCAGCAGGTAGAGCGGCACGAAGGCCAGGTCCACCGCAAACAGCACGTTGGGCCCGAGCAGCAGGTCGCGCAGGCGGTCGAGCTCGTTGAAATAGAACACCACCCGGCCCACCGGGCGGCTGTCGAAGAAGCCCTGGGGCAGGCGGATCAGGTGGTCGAGCACCGAGCCCTTCACACCGCGGTCGATGCGGTTGGCGGTGTCGCCGAAGATGTAGGTGCGCAGGCTCTTGAGCAGGGCCTCCACCACGATCGCCAGCAGCATCACCGCGGCGATGCTGAACAGGGTGCCGGGGCCGCTGCTGGGCGACACCGACTGGATCAGCACCAGCATTCCCAGGGGGAACACCAGGCGCAGCATGTTGATCACCACCGAGCTGAGCAGCACCTCCAGCAGCTCGCGGCGGTGCTCGGCCAGGTAGGGCCTGAACCAAGCCCAGCTAAACTGTATACTTCCGCTATCGGCCTTGCGCTCAAACAGCAGCAACTCGGTGAGCTGGCCCTCGTGGGTGGCCAGCTCGCTGCAGGGCACCCGCAGGGCGCCGAGCTCGGCCTCCAGCAGGCGGGCCTGGCCGTCGGGGTCGACGCCGTCGAGCAGGCCGATGCGGCCGTTCTGCAGCAGGGCGGCCGGCGTGGGCACCCGGGCCAGGCGGTCGGTGGGCACCCGGTTGAGGGTCACCCGCAGGCCGAGGGTGTCCATGATCTGGCCCAGGTTCACCAGGTTGAACTCGCTCTGGCGCTCCAGCACGCCATCCACCAGCTGCAGCAGGATGTCGCGGTTGAGGGGCAGGCCGAAGTAGTCGGCCAGGGCGGTGCAGAGGGCGATGGCGATGGCGCGCGGGCCACTGGCGGGCTGGAGGCGCAGCTCGCCGGGTTGGGCGCGGGCCGGCGGCGGCTCGGGGGAGGGGCTGTATTCATCGCCGGCCAGCACCTCGGGGTTGATGGCGCTGGGGGCCGGGGCTGGTTCCCTGGAGCCGGCGGCGTCAGCGCCGGTGGCCGCAGCGGTGGTGCCAGAGGTGGCGCTGGCGGCCGGGGCGGTGAGGCCCACCAGGCGCAGCCAGGGGCTGCCGGCGGCCAGGGGCTGGAGCGCGGTGGGAGCGGGCTCGGGCCAGGGTTCGGCCAGGGGGCGGCCGCTGCTGGCAAACCAGCGGTAGCCCGGCGGCAGGGCCAGGCCCGTTTCGCCGCCGGGCACCAGGGAGCGCACGCAGCTGCTGGCCAGGGGCGCCGGCCACTGCTCGAGCTGCTCCTGGGCCCAGGGGTGCTCGGGGGCCAGGGCCAGCAGCAGGGCGTGCAGTTCGGCGGCGGCGGGCCGCTGCTGGA
>JBILDP010000209.1:0-3950 GCA_044352535.1 Prochlorococcaceae cyanobacterium | reverse complement strand
GGCTTTCTCTGGGGAGCGGCAGCGGTGCTGGTGAGCCACCGCTGGTTGCTGGGCCTGCACCCGCTCGACTGGATCGGCGTGCCCGCACCCCTGAGCCTGCCGCTGTGCGCGCTGCTGCTGGCCGCCTGTGCGGCGCTCGGCGGGTTGCTGGTGGGGCTGTGGACGCTGCTGGCCACCCGGCTCGATCCCCGCCGAGCCAGTTCGGCCCTGCTGCTGTGCTGCGGCTGGGGACTGGTGGAGGTGGTCCTGGCCAGGGGGCCGCTGTTCTGGATCGGCCTCGGCGCGGCCGTGTTGCCGGGCGATCGGGCCCTGGCGGGGCTGGCCCAGCTCGTGGGGGCAGGGGGGCTGGCGGCGCTGCAGCTGGCGATCGGCTGGCTGGGCTGGCGGGCCTGGACGGCCCGGCGCCCCCTGCCCTGGCTGGTGGTGGCAGTGCTGGTGGTGCTGCTGGGCCATGGCGCTGGTGCGGCGCTGCTGGCCAACCTCCCCGCCGATCCACCCCGAAGGGAGCGGGTGCTGGTGCTGCAACCGGCGATCCCCACCCGCGAGAAGTTCAGCTGGACCCAGCGCCAGCGCCTGCAGCGTCAGCTCGCCCTGGCCCTCCAGGAAGGCTCTGCAGCCGGTGCCGATCTGGTGCTGCTGCCGGAGGGGGCCCTGGGGCTGGAGCCCGAGCTGCCGCAGTCGGCGCCGCTGGAGCTGATCAGCGGCGGTTTCCGCTGGCAGGAGCTCGGCGGTCCGGCCGGCTCCGGCGCTGAGCGCCTCGAGCAGCGCAGTGCCCTGTTGCGCTTCGGCTCCGGTGCGAGCCGTGCCGGCAGTTGGCTCGACAAGCACCGCCTGGTGCCCCTCGGGGAGTGGGTGCCGTTTGCCCAGCTGGCGCGCTGGAGTGGTCTTTCGGCGGTGGGGGGCGTGGAGCCAGGGCCTCCCTCGCGGCTGCTGAGCAGGCCCGCTGGAGCCGTGGCCGGCGCCATCTGCTACGAGCTGGCCGATGGCCAGGCCCTGGCGGCGGCGGTGCGCCAGGGGGCTGGCTGGCTGCTCGCCAGCGCCAACCTCGATCCCTATCCCCTGCAGCTGCAGCGCCAGTACGAGGCCCTGGCCCAGCTGCGGGCGATCGAAACCTCCCGCTGGCTGGTGAGTTCGGCCAATACGGGACCCAGCCTGCTGGTGGATCCCCGCGGCGTGGTGCGGGAGCGGCTGCCAGCGGGTCTGCCGGCCCGGGCCCTGCTGGAGGTGGCCCCCCGCAGTGATGTCAGCCTCTACGCGCGCTGGGGCGACGGGCCGCTGCTCCTGCTCACCCTGGCGGCGCTGTCATGGCGCGGCTGGCAGGGGCGAGCGGTAGGGCTGTCCGCTGGGCAGCGGCGGTAAGGCCGGTAGCGGTGCCAGAGCAGGGGCCAGCCCAGGGGCCGGAGAGGGGACGAACCCTGCTCCCGCTGAACTCCCGCTGCCGAACAGTTCACCCAGGCCAGCCTTGCGCAGCTCGGGCGCTTCGGGCCCGAGCGCCCAGAGGCTCTCGAAGTAGAAGAAGCCCACCCCCAGCCCCTGGGCCCGGTTGGCGGCCACCTTCTGGCGGATCAGCTCCAGGGAGGTGGGCCGGTTGCGCTGGCCGCTCATCACGGCGATGGCGGTGGGGATGCGGGTGCGGGCCTCCTGCACTTCCGGCCGGCTGAGATGGGGCACGTAACTCTCCATGTCGGGCCGGTAGATCTGCACCAGCAGTTCATCGGCGATGCCCTGCCTCACCCAGGCGCGCCAGTCCTGCAGCTGGAGTTTGTAGGCGAAGTCGTAGTAGTTGGGTGAGATCGAGATGATGGCCCCGGGACGGGCCGCCCGCACCGCCTTGCTCAGTCGGTCCATGAAGGCGGTGATCCGGTCGGCGCGCCACTTCACCCAGGCCGGATCGTCGGCGTTGGCCGGCGGCTCGCGGCCCGTGTCCTTGCGATAGAGCGCCGTGGTGAAGGGGTCGTAGCCAAACTCCCGCGGCAGGCTCATGTGGTCGTCAAACTGGATGCCGTCGGCGCCGTAGGTGCTCACCACCTCGAGCACCAGATCGGTGATCAGCTGCTGCACCTCCGGCCGGAAGGGGTTGAGCCACACCACTTCACCGGCGGCGCTGATCGAGGTGAGGCCGCCGTCGCGCTTCTGGGTGAGCCAGCTCCGGTGGCGGCGCGCCAGCTCGGAGTCGGGCGGTGCCATGAAGCCAAACTCAAACCAGGGGATCACCGCCACGTCGCGGCTGCGTCCGGCGTTGATCAGCTCGCCCAGGATGTCCTGGCCCTGCAGACCTCGAAAGGTGAAGTCCTGCAGTTGGCGTGCCTGGCTCACCGGGCTGGGGTAGTAGGCCAGTCCCCCGTTCCACACCACCACATAGAGGCGGTTGAAGCCCAGGTCGGCGAGCGTGTTCACCGCGGTCTGCATGCGCTCGCGGTCGCGCAGCACCGGCATGTCGTTGGCGGTGAGCCACACGCCCCGCAGCTCTTTGGCCTGCGGCTGTGTCTGAGGCTGTGTCTGCAGCGGTGTCTGAGGCAGTGCCGGGGTCTGGGAGTGGGCCGGCAGCGGCGGCACGCCCAGCACCGGGGCCAGCAGCCAGCCGGAGAGGGCCACCAGGATCAGGCCGATGCGACGTTGCCGCTGCGCGCGTGCCATGGATGGAGGTTAGGAGCTTCAAGCGGCGGCCTGGCTGGCCTGGCGACGATCGAGAATGGCTGCAGCAGCGTTGCCGCGATGGCCCTCGATCAGCTCCGGCAGTTTCTGCTGCGGGTGCAGGAGGACCCCGGTCTGCGCCAGGCCGTGCAGGCCGCCGCCACCGCCGACGACGTGGCGGTGCTGGCCAGCCGGATGGGTTTTGAGTTTTCCGGCGACGAACTGCTGCGCATCTCAGGCCAGAAGGTGGGTCGCGTCACCGTGACCAAACAGGACATCCCCGGCGAATACAACTGAAGTTGCAGCTGAGCCTCGGCGCCAGCTGCGCCTGAGTTGCAGCTGAGCCTCGGCGCCAGCTGACTTGCCTAGCGTTGGCGAGCCAGTCAGAGCGGCCTTGACCACCACCGACTGGCTGTGGCTGCTCCATCCCGCCCTGGCCGTGGCGCTGGCTCACCGCCATCAGTGAGGAGGGTGTGGAACTGCGCCTTGAACCGGCCGCCGCCACTGATCGCGGGCAACCTCTCAAGTACTGGCAACCATCCATGGCCCTGGAGCTGCGTTTCGCCGACGGCAGCGGCTCTATCAGCGTGATGGCCAGTGGCCCACCCGGCGGGCCCCGGCGGAGCCCCTGGCTCTGACGGCCACCCTGGCGCGCCTGTGGCGGCCGCTGCCACCGGAAACCTGGTTTCAGCGCAGCGTGTTGCCGGTGATGCCGCCCACGCAGGCCTAACGGCATCCTCGGCAGGCGGGATGCGGTCCGCTATGTCTGGATCAGCCTGCGGCTGGTTTCCAGCTCTGCCGATGATCCGCTCCCGTGCCGCCGTTGCCTGGGCTCCCGGTGAGCCCCTGGAGGTCACCGAGATCGATGTGGCTCCGCCTCAGGCCGGGGAGGTGCTGTTGCGGGTGGTGGCCAGCGGTGTGTGCCACACCGACGCCTACACCCTTTCAGGCGCCGATCCGGAAGGGCTGTTTCCGGTGGTGCTGGGCCACGAGGGTGGGGCGATTGTGGAGCAGGTGGGCCCCGGTGTCACCTCCGTGGCCGTGGGCGATCACGTGATCCCCCTCTACACGCCGGAATGCGGCAACTGCAAGTTCTGCCGCTCCGGCAAGACCAATCTCTGCCAGGCGATCCGCACCACCCAGGGGCAGGGCCTGATGCCGGATGGCACCAGTCGTTTCTCAAAAAACGGCCGGATGCTGCACCACTACATGGGCACCTCCACCTTCTCGGAATACACGGTGCTGCCCGAGATCGCCGTGGCCAGAATTAATAAAAAGGCTCCCCTGGAGAAGGTCTGTCTGCTGGGCTGCGGCGT
>JBILDP010000208.1:0-3978 GCA_044352535.1 Prochlorococcaceae cyanobacterium | reverse complement strand
AGGCCGGCCCCCTTGAAGATCCCAACGTGGAGCCTCCCGAGGAGATCTATGCCCTCACCGTGAGCGTGGAGGCCGCTCCTGATCAGGCCCAGGTGGTGGAGATCGGCTTTGAGCAGGGCAACCCTGTGAGCATCGATGGCGTGCGCCTCGATCCGGTGAGCCTGATTCGCCAGGCCAATGCTCTGGCGGGCAGCCACGGCTTCGGCCGCCTCGACATGATCGAGAACCGGGTGGTGGGCATCAAGAGCCGGGAGATCTATGAAACCCCAGGCTTGCTCCTGCTGATCAAGGCCCACCAGGAGCTGGAGAGCCTCACCCTGGCTGCCGACGTGCTGCGCAGCAAGCGCCAGCTGGAGCAGCAGTGGGCCGACCTGGTGTACCAGGGGCTCTGGTATGGCCCGCTGAAGGATGCGCTCGATGGCTTCATCGAGCGCACCCAGCACACCGTGAACGGCACGGTGAAGGTGAAGCTGCACAAGGGCAACGCCACCGTGGTGGGCCGCAGCAGCGCCAACAGCCTCTATGTGCCCGACATGGCCACCTACGACGCCGGTGATCAGTTTGATCACCGCGCCGCCGAGGGCTTCATCTACGTGTGGGGCCTGCCCACGCGCCTCTGGGCCGCCAGCCAGCGCTAGGCGGCCTGGCCCCCACGCCCAGACCAGGGCAACACTCGGCGCAGGGTGGAGCGCAACCCTCTGGCCTCCGGAACGGGGGGTAGCACGGGCTGCTGAGCTCTGGTCTGGGGCTGCAGTTGCAGCAGTTGCTGGCGGAGGGCGCTGTTCTCCTGAAGCAGGCGTTCCTGCTCTCCCAGGATGGGTTGCAGACGGCTCTGAAACTTGCGTTCAAAGATCTGGGGCAGCTCCTCCAGCAGCGCCTGCACCGCCGCGAGTTCCTCGCGGGCGGCACTCAGCTCCTGCTCGAGCTGTTCTTGCCGCCAGTTGCGCTGATTCCAATGAAAAACCGCCTCCGCTGCCGATCCCCACTCGGGTAGGGGCGGCGGTGGAGGCGGGACTGAAGACAGACCCTCCGCTGGCT
This sequence comes from Prochlorococcaceae cyanobacterium, assembly GCA_044352535.1. GTDB lineage: Bacteria > Cyanobacteriota > Cyanobacteriia > PCC-6307 > Cyanobiaceae > NIES-981. The sequence goes on along the minus strand of JBILDP010000208.1, from coordinate 2,940 downwards.
GTGGCTCTTGATCCGAAAGCATGTTCGGACCTTACCGATCGCCTGCTGGGTCTTACAAGGGAGACCGCGCCGATCAGGCGTTGGCAGGCTCCATCGGTGCGGCTTCGCTCACCGCGCTGGGCATGGTGCGAGGGGCGGGCATCGGGCCGTCCTGCTTCACGGTGAGGTAGCGGATCACGTCTTCAGACAGACGCATGGCCCTCTCCAGCGGTGCCACGTGCTGGCCATCGCCATTGTGGTTGAGCTGGACGTAGATCCCTTCGCGGTGCTTGGCGATCGGGTAGGCCAGGCGGCGCTTGCCGCGCATCTGGCAATCCAGCACCTCACCGCCGGCTTCGGTCACCAGGTCGCGGTATTTGGTGATATGGCCTTCCACCTCCTCTTCCGGAATGTCCGGACGGAGGATGTACATCGTTTCGTAATACGGCTGCGTCATGGTCGCCTGATGAAGTCGCCTGATGGAAAGGAACCAGGGGCTGGCGAGCCTGCAGACGCTGTGGTGGGGTCCGCAGGTTCGCCAGCGACGGATCAACCACCCTACAGCTGCATCCGCACCGCATCTGACAGGCTCGGAATGTCGGCCTCCTCGCCCCGCAGGCTCTGCACCACGCCGAACACCACCAGCACCAGCACGCCGAGGAAGACCGTGTTGCTGAGCGTGCGCAGGGCGAAGCCGATGCCCAGGGGCTCCAGCAGAATGTTGAAAGCCAGCGACACCAGCACCAGCAGGATGTCGATCAGGATGGCCTGGAGCACGTTGAAGCGGATCAGGTAGGGCACCCGCGGGTTGCGCACCACCGCCAGGAACAGCACCAGAAACAGCAGAAAACTGCCAAAGGGCACCGCCTGCTGCAACAGGGCCACTGGCAGCGCCGGCAGGCTCAGCCATTGCAGCACCGGAAACAGGGCAAACAGCGAGCTCCCGAAGCCCAGCCCGTCGCTCCAGGGCAGCAGGTAGGCGGCGGCGGCCAGCAGCCGTTGCCAGATTGGCGGACTCTGCACGGGTTTGGGGTGTCTGGCCCGCAGGCTAGTCAGGCGCTCTGAGCGGCCAGGGCCGCTTCCGCGGCGGTGCGCATGGCGGTCACCGGCACCTCAAGCAGGCCGCTCCACAGCCGCAGGGCCGCCGCACCCTGCTGCACCAGCATCTCCAGCCCGTCGATGGTGCGGCAGCCGCGGGCGGCAGCGGCTGCCAGCAGGGCCGTGGGCCGAGGCACGTAGATCAGGTCGTACACGGTGGCGGTGGTGGGCAGCTGATCGAGCTGCCCGGGGCTCAGCGGGCTCTGCCTGGAGGCCATTGGATCGCTGCCGGAGGCCATGCCCACCGGTGTGCAGTTCACCACCAGTGCCGCCGCCGCCAGCTGGCTGTTCAACTCGCTCCAGTCCACGGTCTTCAGCTGCGGGGCCCACACCTGGCAGGGGGCCTCGAAGGCCCTGAGCGTTTCCGGTCGCCGCCCGGCCAGCAGGATCTCGCCGCAACCGAGCTCCACCAGGGCCGCCACCACGGCCCGGGCGCTGCCACCGCAGCCCAGCACAACAGCCCGCTTGCCTCGCCACTCGCTCCCGCGCAGCGGTGCCAGGAAACCTTCCACGTCTGTATTGGTGCCCAGCCAGCCGCCTCCCTCCAGGGGGACCAGGGTGTTTACGGCGCCCACTCGCTCGGCCAGCGGTGTGAGCTGGCGGCAGAGGCGCGCCACCGCCTGCTTGTGGGGGATGGTCACGTTGAGGCCGCGGCAGCCGATCGCCGCCAGCCCCTGGGTCACGGCTTCCAACTGGTCGCTCGGGGTGGGCAGGGCCAGATAGATCCAGTCCAGGCCCAGTTCGGTCAGGGCTGCGTTGTGCATCACCGGCGAGAGCGAGTGGCGCACCGGATCCCCCAGAACTCCCACCAGGGCTGTGTGGGCAGTGATCGGCAGAGCCAGGGTTGGGGCCATGGCGAGGCGGGGATGGCAGCGGAACCGTAGGCCGCAGTTCGGGTTCTGTTCGGGAACCACCCCTCGCCTGAGCCTGCTTCCGCTGATGAAGATGCAGAGATCAAATCAGCACCACGTTGGAGGTGGGAATTCATGGGCAAGGTCGTTGGAATTGACCTCGGCACCACAAACAGCTGCGTGGCCGTGATGGAGGGTGGCAAGCCCACCGTGATCGCCAATGCCGAGGGTTTCCGCACCACCCCCTCCGTGGTCGCCTACACCAAGAATCAGGACCAGCTGGTGGGGCAGATCGCCAAGCGTCAGGCGGTGATGAACCCCGAGAACACCTTTTATTCGGTGAAGCGCTTCATCGGCCGCCGGGTTGATGAGGTGAATGAGGAATCGAAGGAAGTGAGCTATGGCGTGGAGAAGGCCGGCTCCAATGTGAAGGTGAAGTGCCCGGTGCTGAACAAGCAGTTCGCCCCCGAGGAAGTGAGCGCCCAGGTGTTGCGCAAGCTCGCCGAAGACGCCGGCAAGTATCTCGGCGAAACGGTGACCCAGGCGGTGATCACCGTGCCCGCCTATTTCAACGACTCCCAGCGCCAGGCCACCAAGGACGCCGGCAAGATCGCCGGCCTCGAGGTGTTGCGCATCATCAACGAGCCCACCGCGGCCGCGCTGGCCTACGGCCTCGACAAGAAGAACAACGAGCGCATCCTCGTGTTCGACCTGGGTGGTGGCACTTTCGACGTGTCGGTGCTCGAGGTGGGTGATGGCGTGTTCGAGGTGCTCTCCACCTCTGGTGATACCCACCTGGGTGGTGACGACTTCGACAAGGTGATCGTGGACCACCTGGCCGACACCTTCAAGGCCAATGAGGGCATTGATCTGCGCCAGGACAAACAGGCCCTTCAGCGCCTGACCGAGGCCGCCGAGAAGGCCAAGATCGAGCTCTCCAGCGCCACCCAGAGCGAGATCAACTTGCCGTTCATCACGGCGACGCCTGAAGGTCCCAAGCATCTCGACCTCA
>JBILDP010000207.1:0-3983 GCA_044352535.1 Prochlorococcaceae cyanobacterium | reverse complement strand
CCCTGGGCACGCCCGCTGCACCCGAACTGCTGCGGCCAGGCACCTGCTGGCGGCTGCAAGGGGGGCTCAACCTCTACAGCCGCGCCCGGGGAACGGGCCTGGCCACCCAGGCTGCGCCCGGCCGGGTGCTGCGGATCCTGGATGGGCAGCTTCACGGGCGCCTCCGGGTACGCCTGCTCGAAGACGGCTACCCCGGCTGGCTTGGGCCCGAACAGTTGCTGGGCCTGGCGGTTGCAGCGCTCAGACCCAGCCCAACCCTGCTCGATCGCAGCGCCATCGCCAGCCGGCTGCCGGCCGTGCTGGCCTTTGCCGAAGCGGCCCTGGGCCAACCCAACACCTACCTCTGGGGCGGCTGTCTCGGGCCCGACTACGACTGCTCCGGCCTGGTGCAGACGGCCTATGCCAGTGCCGGTATCTGGCTGCCACGAGACGCCTACCTGCAGGAGCGCTTCTGCCAACCGGTGGCGGTACACCCGGGCCAGACCCAGTTGCTCAAGCCCGGCGATCTGATCTTCTTCGGCACACCCCAGCGCTGCACGCACGTGGGCCTGCACATGGGTGCGGGCCGCTACCTGCACAGCTCCGGCCAGGAAAACGGTCGCAATGGCCTGGGCCTCGACGACCTCTCACCCCACAACGCTGACCCGGTGGCCAGCCATTACAGGCGCGAACTCCGCGGCGCAGGGCGGGTGATGCGCTGCCATGACGGCAGTCCACTGCCCATCTAGGTTCGCCCCAACGCAAGGGGCAGGCATGGATCTCTCAGTGGTGGTGCCCCTGTTCAACGAGGCGGAAGGGCTGCCTCTGTTGGTGGAGCAGCTGCTGGCAGTGCTGCGGCCCCTCGGCCAGAGCTTTGAGCTGGTGTTGGTCGACGACGGCTCGCGCGACGAGACCGCCGCGGTGCTGGAGCGGTTGAGCGGCCAGGTGCCGGAGCTGGTGGCGGTGCTGCTGCGACGCAACTATGGCCAGAGCGCAGCGATGGCAGCGGGCTTTGACGCCAGCCGCGGCGAGGTGATCGTGACCCTCGACGGCGACCTGCAGAACGACCCCGCCGACATTCCCCTGCTGCTGGAGCGACTGGAGGAGGGCTACGACCTGGTGAGCGGCTGGCGCCACCAGCGCCAGGATGCCGCCGTGAGCCGGCTGCTGCCCAGCCGCATCGCCAACCGGCTGATCGCCCGGGTGACCGGCGTGCGCCTGCACGACTACGGCTGTTCACTCAAGGCCTACCGGCGCGAGGTGGTCGCCGACCTCAACCTCTACGGCGAGCTGCACCGCTTCCTGCCGGCCCTGGCCTTCATCGAGGGCGCCCGGATCACCGAGGTGAAGGTGAACCACCACCCACGCCGCTTCGGCAGCAGCAACTACGGGATCGATCGCACCTTCCGGGTGCTGATGGATCTGCTCACGGTGTGGTTCATGAAGCGGTTCCTCACCCGGCCGATGCACGTGTTCGGCTTCGGCGGCCTGGTGGGGATGGGGCTGGGCCTGCTGGTGAGCCTGTGGCTGGTGGCCGAGAAGCTGCTGTTTGGTGGGGATATCGGCGACCGCCCCCTGCTGTTGCTGGCCACGATCAGCTTTCTGGCCGGGATTCAGCTGTTCTGCTTCGGCCTGCTGGCCGAGCTGCAGATGCGCACCTACCACGAGAGCCAGGGCCGCCCGATCTACCGGGTGCGGGCCACGTTGCGGGGCAACGGCAGCTGAGCTGGACTGGCCGTTGCACCTGAAGCAGAGGCGACAGACGGGGTGCGGCCGCGGAAGCGTGCAACCGCGCAGGCCGCCTCGGCGCACACCTGCAGATCCACATCGCGCAGGCCGCGGCGCAGGAGGGGCAACGCCGCCGGGTCGCCCCAGCGTCGCGCCTGGCGGATGGCGGCAAGCCGCTGGGGTTGATCACCAGCCAGCTGGGCCTGGAGCTGGGCAAGAAAGACCCGGCGCTGGCGGGCATCGCCCCTGGGCGGCAGTGGCAGTAGATCGGCGCCAACAACAGACTGCGGCAGCTCAGGCTGCTGTTGCACCAGGCTGAGCTGGGCACGATTGAGAGCTGCCACAGCTGCCGTGCTGGTGGTGGCGAGCAATGGCGCCGGGCGGCGGCGAGAGGCCAGCCATAGCAACACGCTCAGCAGACCGGCCGCGGCAGCGAGCAGGGATCCGTTCATGGGCAGCCACGCCTGGCGGATTGAACTTTTATGTCGCCGGCTCTCTCGCCCAAAGGCAGCTGAGAACGGGCTCCTTACAGTACTGGCGGTTGCTATTGGCCCGCGCCATGACTGGAGATTTCGTCGCCGCCTGGATGCCCTCGGTGTTCGTGCCCCTTGTGGGAATCCTCGGCCCAGCCGTGGCCATGGCCCTGCTGTTCAACGTGATCGAAGCCCGCGACTGAATTCACCAGCGCTGAACTCGCCCTGTTGATCGCCGCCGCTTCGTTCTCCGATCCGCTTTCACCCCCATGACCGTGACCCCCGTGGCCGACCCCTGCGTCGGCAATCTGGCCACCCCCGTCAACAGCAGCTACTTCACCCGGGCGTTCCTGAATGCCCTGCCGGCCTACCGCCCATCGCTGTCGCCCAACCGCCGCGGCCTGGAAGTGGGCATGGCCCATGGCTTCTTCCTCTACGGCCCCTTTGCGATCACGGGCCCGCTGCGCGCCACCGAATACGCCAGCACCGCCGGCCTGCTGGCGGCCATCGGCCTGGTGTCGATTCTCACGGTGTGCCTGTCGATCTACGGCACCGCCGGCACCGGCCCCAACGTGCAGCCGGCTGACGCCACCATCGACAACCCTCCCGCTGACCTGTTCACCAAGGCCGGCTGGGCCGAATTTGCCAGCGGCTTCTGGCTCGGCGGCTGCGGCGGCGCCGCCTTCGCCTGGTTCCTGTGCGGAACCGCCCTGGTGAGCCCCCTGGTCAACATCGCCGGCGGCGTCTGGAGCGTGGGCTGAGCCCAAGCCCAACACACCATCCAATGTCCTGAGCTCCGCCATGGCGGAGCTTTTTTTATGGCAAAGCACTGCCTGCCAACGGGACATTGACCAGCTCCGGCCCCACGATCAAGCCCATGGACGACTCTCGTCGCTCGGGCATGGAACACGACTGGCGGCCAGATGAACTGCCAGAGCCCAAAGACGGGCATCCATCAGTTCGGTGTTGGTGAGGGCTGGGATGCTGATGCCAGCACGCCGCAGAAGCTCAGGACGCTCAACGGGCTTGCTTCGAGCCATGGCGATACCACCAAAGGCCATCAAGTCGTCAACGTCACTGTGATAGGAGGGACCTTGTCACAGCAGGGCGCAGCAACACAGAAGGATCCCCTTCTTTCATGAGCTCTTGCGCTCACAGGGGGCGTTGCTGGCAATCACCTGGGCATGCGTGCATCAGTCGGCGTTTACCTCCTCATTGCTGCTGACCAGGCGACTGGAATAGACAGTGTTGGTGAGAACAACATCTCAAGACCAACAGCTGTGATCATGCAGATGATCATGCAGAAGTGATCGCGAGAACGCTACGCCAATAAAAAACCCCCGGCAGGTGCCGGGGGTTGAGCGTCCCTCAAGGGGTAAGTCGGGGTTTAGCCGAACTTGCCGGAGGTGGAGGCGATCAGGAAGGCGGCGTAGGTGAGGAAGTAGCCGATCGTGAAGTGGGCCAGACCCACCACACGTGCCTGCACGATCGAGAGAGCCACGGGCTTGTCGCGCCAGCCAACCAGGTTGGCGAGCGGGGTGCGCTGGTGCGCCCACACGATGGTTTCGATCAGCTCCTGCCAGTAACCGCGCCAGGAGATCAGGAACATGAAACCGGTTGCCCAGATCAGGTGCCCGAAGAGGAACATCCAGGCCCAGACGGCCAGGTTGTTGGTACCAGCGGGGTTGTAGCCGTTGATCAGCTGGGAGCTGTTGAGCCACAGGTAGTCACGGAACCAGCCCATCAGGTAGGTGCTGGATTCGTTGAACTGGGCGACGTTGCCCTGCCAGATGGCCAGGTGCT
>JBILDP010000206.1:0-4011 GCA_044352535.1 Prochlorococcaceae cyanobacterium | reverse complement strand
ACTAAAGCTCATGGTAAAACCATTGAATGTTGTACCTTGAGGCAGCTCACTTGCAAGATAATTGCATCTGCCACCAGCGGACCCAACTACAGCAAACGCACAAAAACCTGTTGGAGCCGCGTTCAAGCCGCCTGCGGCAGGTAAAGCTGTTGCGACTGGATCAGAAATGGTAAGAGTTAAACCATTGACTGTTTTGGTGTAGGTACTGAAATTTGTTTCAGGATCTTCGCTGAGATCAAAAGTTATTGCTGCCTGTGCAGGGGCGGCCACAGCAAGCAGAGGAATGATGATTCCAAATCCCAAGACTTGCCGACTAAGTGGCAGGTGCGTACGAAGTGAAATAGTCATAACAAAGTGGTAAGTGTGAGGACGCTAGCTGCATCAGAAGCGGCAATGGCAATTCATGTAAAAATTAAATTTCAGTATTTGCGGGAGTGCTATCATCGCTAAATTAACCGTCATGGAATTGCAATAAAATTTAATACTTGACGACCCAAATCCCGTGCTAACCGACCAAAACCTGAGACTCCAGGCCTAATGCGGCTAACCCGTGCTCGACCTCTCAGACACCCTTTTGACCATGCAGACATAGTGGAAGCAATATCTCATGTCAGAGGCTTGAAACCGACACAATGCCTGAAGGCGCCCGATCAACCGCGATCATCGGTTTGCAAAACAGATCGTCATCTTCAGAATCCCTAATCAGAAGTCAAGGCTCCGGCCGAACATATGTGGGGCTCAAGTAGATGTATGAGTCCTACCAATTGCTCTTGCCGGCATTAAATTGTCGAATCCTCGGCGCCTCGGCAGTAGCCCAAGTTTTAAACGGCCCTGATGCAGGACGCCCAGCTAATTTGATGCGCTACCAGCCGCGGCAGTTCTTCATGGGGCAGACTCGCAGGATATGCAAGCGACTCATATAAAATAATTGGCATTAATATAGTTGCACAAATCCTAACTCACGCCAACATTCAGATCGCTCGCCGAGCTTAGTCTAGCCGAAATTGCGCTTGTATTAGTGACAATGGCACCAAAGTTGCCTGCGTAGAAGTGCTTGCCCAAGAATCAACACGGTTAGCTCCTCGTCATGTCTTGACTTTCGACATATTCTTGAAGCTGAGAGTAAAACCATTGGACGTCGGGGTGGAGGTTAGGGATTTGGAAAGTCATCAAAAGCCGATCGCATACCGTTCCGGTGATTGAGTCAGCGCGATCGGGTGTTTAATCTACCGTGCATCACGACCGGAAAATGTCAACGCATCAATATCCCTAATATAGCAAAATTTTTTAAATAGACCTGCATGAATGCTATTCAGTGCCCAGGATAACGCAACATCGACCTACTCTGATACGTGAAAGCCTGTAAAACTAGTACATGCTTTCAGGCGCTCAGTGGCCATGGCCGCAGACTCCCATCCACCTGGCCAATGTGAGGTCGTTAGTTGGCGCCACGCCCTGAGTCGCCAGCTCGCTGCCATCCCCCCCAGCCGCCGGCGAGCCCTGCGTCCGCTCCAGCCCGGGGAATGCGCCGCCAGCCTGCAGCGAGCAGAGCCTGCAGGCTCTCCAGTCCCCGCAAGCTGCACAGACAGGCCGCGGACCCTGCTGGATCTGGCCAGCAACGACTATCTGGGCCTCAGCCGGCACCCCGCTGTGGTGGCGGCCGCCCAGGCCGCTGCGGCCCATGAGGGGGTGGGGGCCGGTGCCTCGCGTCTTGTGAGCGGCAGCAGGCCGGTGCATGCCCAGCTGGAGCAGGCTCTTGCCAACTGGATCACCCGGGAGCGGATCCTGCTCTTCCCCAGCGGCTTCCAGGCCAACCTGGCGGCAGTCTCGGCCCTGGCTGACCGCCACAGCCTGGTGCTGGCCGACCGGCTGATCCACCACTCCCTGCTGGTGGGTGTGCGCGCCAGTGGCGCCCGGCTGCAGCGCTTCGCCCACAACAACCTCGCCGATCTGGAGGCCCGGCTGCTGGAGGCGCGCCGGAGCGCGCCCCGGCAGCGGCTGCTGGTGCTGAGCGAGAGCCTGTTCTCGATGGAGGGCACCAGCCCGCCCGTGCCGGCCCTGGCCGAACTCTGTGCTCGCCATGGCGCCGCCCTGCTGCTGGATGAGGCCCACGCCCTGGGAGTGCTGGGTCCAGGCGGCCGCGGCCTGGGCCATGGCGTGGGCGAGATCGCCCTGGTCTGCGGCACCTTCGGCAAGGCCTTCGGCAGCGGCGGCGCCTTCCTAGCCGGCGATGCGCTGGTGATGGAGTGGGTGCTTCAGAGCAGCGGTGCTTTTCGGTACACCACCGCACTGGCACCGCCCCTGGCCGCCGCTGCTCTTGCGTCCCTGCAGCAGTTGCAGGCCCTGGCAGAAGCAGGGCAAAGTCCCAGCACGGCCCTGCTGGCTCGGGCTGAGCGCTGGCGCAACGCCCTGGCAGCCGCCGGCTGGCCGCGGCCGGCGGGGGTGGGCCCGGTGCTGCCGCTGCTGGTGGGCGACGACCAGCGGTCCCTGGATCTGCAGCAGCAGCTGGAGGCTGCCGGCCTGCTGGCGGTGGCGATCCGGCCACCCACGGTGCCGCCGGGCACGGCACGCCTACGGCTGGTGCTGCGCCACGACCTGCCGGCAGGCACATTGGAGCGCCTGCTGCAGGCGCTCGGGCCTGCCCCTGCTGCTCGCTGACCACCGCTCGCTGACCACAGTCCGATGACCACCGCCCGATGACCACCCTTCTCGCCATGCACGGCTGGGCCGGCGACGGCCGTAGCTGGGGCCTGTTCGCCGCTGCCGCCGCCGAACAGGGCTGGAGCTGCCTGGCGGCGGAGCGGGGCTACGGCGGCCAGCCGACACGGGAGCCAGCCTGGCTGGGCCAGGGGCCAAGGGTGCTGATTGCCCACTCACTGGGCCAGCACCTGCTGCCTGCGGAGGTGCTGGCGGCAGCCGATGCGGTGGTGCTGCTCGCCAGCTTCGGCCGCTTCGTGCCGGAGGGGGCCGGCGGCCGCCGGCTGCGCACCGCCCTGGCCGGCATGCGCTCGGCCCTCACAGGTTCGCCAGCCCAGGCCACCGCCATGCTCAGCACCTTTCTGGCCGAGGCCACCGCCCCGGTGCCCCTGGAAGCCCTGCCCTGCACGATCCTGGATCAGCCGCTGCAGCCCGAAGGGCAGGGCCAGCTGCTCGCCGACCTGCAGCTGCTGGAAACCAGCACAGGCCTGCCCGAGGCCTTCCCTCACCGGGCTCCTTGCCTGATCGTGGAGGCCGGCGCTGATCGGATCGTGGCGCCCCAAGCCAGCGCCGCCCTGCGCCAGTCGCTGCCCCAGGCCGACCATCTGGTGCTGCAGGGCGCCGGCCACGCCCTGCTGGCCACGCCGGTGGTGCCGATGGTGATGGGCTGGATCAGCGGCACCTGCCGGTGAACAGCGCGGCCTTCAGGGAGCAGGTGCGACGGCGCTTCAGCCGCCGCGCCGCCAGCTACAACCAGCTGGCCCAGCTGCAGCAGGCCATCGCTTGGCGCCTGGCCCACTGGATCCGGCAGCTGCCCCTGCCACCCGGCCCCTGCGCCGACCTGGGCGCCGGCACCGGCCTGCTCGGACAGGCTCTGGGCGAGCAGGCCACCAGCAGCCAGGCGCCGCCCACCCTGCTGCAGCTCGATCTCTGTGCCGAACTGCTGGCCCGCAACCCGCTGCCAAACCATCGCTGTTGGGATCTGACGGCAGGACTGCCCGCCGACCAGCTGGGCGCGGCCCTGCTGGCCTCGAGTTTTGCGCTGCAGTGGCTACCAGAGCCGGGCCAGCAGCTGCAGCGCTGGTGCGCCGCACTGCGCCCCGGAGGCTGGCTGGTGCTGGCGGTGCCCACCGCCGCCAGCTTTCCCCAGTGGCGCCAGGCGGCTGCCGCAGCCGGGGTGCCCTGCACGGCCCTGCCCCTGCCCGAGACCGACCTGTTGATCAACGCCGCTGCCCCCCACCTCCGCCTGCGGCACCAGCAACGCCTGCGCTTCCTCCGCCCCTATGGCGATGGGCACCGCTTTCTCCGCCAGCT
>JBILDP010000205.1:0-4022 GCA_044352535.1 Prochlorococcaceae cyanobacterium | reverse complement strand
CCTTCTGGTGAGACCAATTCCGCTTCATGACCCAGGTCACCGTCGGCGAAAACGAAGGCATCGAGTCTGCTCTGCGCCGCTTCAAGCGCCAGGTGTCCAAGGCTGGGATCTTTGCTGATCTGAAGCGCCTGCGGCACCACGAAACCCCCACTGAGAAGTACAAGCGCAAGGCCCAGCAGCGTCGCCGTCGCCGCTGAGGGGTTTTCGCTCTTCCTGCCCACCGGGCGCTTCTGCGTCCGGTTTTTTGCTGTCTGGGCCCTGATCGGTCTTTGTACCTGTTCCCCTGGGCCGCTCCCCTGGCCAGGCTGGAGCCATCACTCGCCTGGGTGCCATGACCATCCCTGCCAGCACGCCTGTCGCTTCCACACCGGCAGCTGAAATGCCGCGGCTGCTCGATCGTTTTGCCACCTGGTTTGCCGATGCGGTGCATCACGCCATCGGCAGCCTCCACGACCAGGAGGCCATGGCGCCGCCGCCGATCGGCGTGCAGCCCTACCGCGACCGGCCATCGAAGCTCCGGTAGGTGAGGGCCTCGGCGATCTGGCCGCAGCCAATGCTGGTTTCTCCGGCCAGATCCGCCAGGGTGAGGGCAAGCCGCAGCACCCGCTCCCCGGAGCGGGCTGAGAGCTGGCGATGTCGCAGGGCTGCTTCCCAGAGTTCCAGGGCTGGCCCCTCGATCCGCAGGAGGCACTGCAGCGCCGCTCCCGTGAGCTGGCTATTGCTGCAGCCGCCTGGGTTGCGCTGTTGCATGCGGGCACGGGCTGCTTCCACCCGTTGCCGCACGCTGCCAGTGCTTTCCTGTGGGTTGCTGGCGATGGCTGCCCCTTCCCGGCTGCTGTTCGGCCTGTTGCCCCGCAATCCGTTGCGAAACGGGGCGCTGAGGGCTGCGCTGTCGGGGCGCTGCAGCACCACCTGCAGGTCGATGCGATCCAGCAGGGGGCCCGACAACCGGCCCCAGTAGTGGCGCCGCTGGTTGGCATTGCAGCTGCAGCTGCGTTCGGGGTCGCCATGCCAGCCGCAGGGGCAGGGGTTGGTGGCCGCCACCAGGGTGATGCGGCACGGGAACCGGCTGCGGTGGCGGGCCCGGTGGATCCAGAGCTCACCCTCCTCCAGGGGTTGGCGCAACAGATCGAGCACCTCGCGCCGGAATTCCGCCAGCTCATCGAGAAACAGCACCCCCCGATGGGCCAGCACCAGCTCCCCTGGCCGCGGCACGGCGCCGCCGCCGATCAGGGCAGCGCCGGTGCAGCTGTGATGCGGCGCGCGGAAAGGGCGGCGGCTGACCAGCCCACTGCCTTCCTCCAGCAATCCCGCCACGGAGTGAATGCCCGTGATCTCAAGGGCCTCCGCGGAGCTCAGGGGCGGCAGCAGCCCGGCCAGGCGCCGGGCCAGCATTGTCTTGCCGCTGCCTGGCGGCCCGCACAGCAGCAGGTGATGACCACCCGCCGCGGCAATCTCCAGGGCGCGGCGGCCATGCTGCTGGCCACGCACCTCGGCCAGGTCTTCGTCTCCTGAAGGGGGGCTGCTCCAGGCCCGCTGTGGCTGCGGCGCGGCGCGGGGTGGCTGGCGCACCAGGGCCACCGCCTCGCCGAGGTGGGCAGCCGGCCAGATCGCCAGCCCCTCCACCAGGGCCGCTTCGCTGCCATTCGCGGCTGGCACCAGCAGGGCTCGCGCCCCTTCCCGGCGTGCCGCCAGGGCGATGGCCAGGCAGCCCCGCACCGGCCGGAGCTGTCCGTCGAGTCCCAGCTCACCGCAGCTCCACACGCCGGCGAGCAACGCTGGAGGCAGCTGGCTGCTGGCGGCCAGCATCCCCAGAGCTACCGGCAGGTCAAAGCCTGGCCCCTCCTTGCGCAGGTTGGCGGGGGCCAGATTCACCACCACCCGGGTGAGCGGCACCTTGAAGCCGCTGTGGCGCAGGGCAGAGCGCACCCGCTCGCGGGCCTCCTGCACCGCCGCATCGGCCAGCCCCACCATCTGCAGGCCGGGCAACCCGGGCGCCAGGTCCACCTCCACGGTGACCGCGCGGGCCTCCAGGCCCAGCAGGGCCGCTGTGCTGCAGCGTGCCAACATCGCGCTCCGGGATCACTGATCCGTCAGTGCCACCCCTGTCCCAGTGGCAGGCCCATCCCCGCTCTTCGCTCTGCAGCAGGTTTCATGGCGAGCTCCGGCGACAGCCCAGCCAACCCCACGATCTTCGGCCGCATCCTCAGCGGTGAGATCCCCTGCGACCAGGTGTATGCCGATGAACGGTGCCTGGCGTTCCGCGACGTGGCGCCCCAGGCGCCGGTGCACATCCTGGTGATTCCGCGGGAGCCGATCGCTCGCCTCGATGAAGCTGGTGAGGACCACGCCCCCCTGCTGGGGCACCTGCTGCTGGTGGCGGCCAAGGTGGCCCGCCAGGAAGGGCTGAGCGGTTTCCGCACGGTGATCAACAGCGGCGCCGAGGCTGGCCAGACCGTGTTTCACCTGCATGTGCATGTGCTCGGTGGCCGCGAGCTGACCTGGCCACCGGGCTGACACACCAGGCTGATGGGCCTGGCTGACACAGCCGCACTTACGGGCCAGCGGCGACAATGCCCTCACGCCGTGCCGCCCCATGAATCCCCTCAAGGCCTTCCGCAGCCAGCTGGGCAAGCTGCAGCGCCTGGCCCAGCCCTACTTTCTGCCGGTGGAAGACACCAGCGCCTGGCAGTTTCTGCTGCTGGTGGTGGCCCTGCTGGCCGTGGTGGTGGGCACCACCCTGCTGCTGCTCACCGGGGCCGTGAGCCTCAGTGGTGCCCTGATCCCCGAGCTGCGCAGCCGTTTCCTGCCCGGTGTGCCTGAGCAGGTGGGGGCGATCTGGCGCAGTCCGATCGGCGTGGTGGTGATGGTGGCGCTGGCGGGTGGCCTGGGCTGTTTCGGCGCTTTCCGCGGCAAGTTGCGCCAGGGGCGCTGGCTGCCCTGGCTGCTGCTGGGCGTGATCGTGCTGCTGATCCTGGTGATCAACGGCATCAATGTGGGCATCAGCTTCATCGCCCGCAATGTCGACAACACCCTGGTGGCCTACGACAACGAGGGCTTCTGGCAGACCGTGGCGATCTACGCCTTCTGCCTGGTCCTGGCGTTGCCGATCCGTGCGCTGCAGAGCTATCTGATCCCGCGGCTGGGCCTGCTGTGGCGCGAGTGGCTGAGCGGACGGTTGCTGAATCGCTACCTCTCCAACCGCGCCTACTACGTTCTCAATCCCAACGACGAAACTGCCGAGGAGATTGACAACCCTGATCAGCGGATCTCCCAGGACGCCGCCAGCTTCACCGGCACAAGTCTGAGCGTGACGGTGGAGATCCTCTCTGCCCTGCTCACCTTTTTCAGCTTCATCATCGTGCTGTGGAGCATCAGCTCCACGCTGGCCCTATGGCTGCTGATCTACTCGGTGGGCGGTACGGCTCTGATCATCTTTGCCAGCCGCAAGCTGGTGGCCTTGAATTACCAGCAGCTCAAGCTCGAGGCCGATTTCCGCTATGGCCTGGTGCACATCCGTGACAACGCCGAATCGATTGCCTTCTATCGCGGTGAACAGCAGGAGGCGAAGGAGGCTGAGCGGCGGCTTGGTGGTGCGATTCGCAATTACAACCGCTTGATTATCTGGGAGGCGTTGATCAGCGTGATCCAGCGCTCCTACGACTACTTCTCCCGTTTCCTGCCCTGGCTGGTGATCGCACCGATCTACTTCGCCAAGCAAGTGGATTTCGGTGTGTTTGGTCAGGCCAGCATCGCCTTTTCCCAGGTGTTGTTCTCGGTGAGTTACATCGTGAACAACATCGATCGGCTGGCGGCGTTTTCTGCGTCCATCAGCCGTCTGGAGGGATTCCAGGGCAAGGTGGAGGCGATCTCCAGCCAGAACGCCAGCCTCGAGGCCCGCGAGCAGGCCGCCCGTTCCCAGGCCCGCGATGGGTCGATTCTGGTGAGCCATGTGGATCTGGTGCTGCCACGCAGCAATCGGAAGCTGATCCACGATCTCAGCGTGGAGGTGGACAACCATC
>JBILDP010000251.1:0-2971 GCA_044352535.1 Prochlorococcaceae cyanobacterium | reverse complement strand
CCGACGAGAAGAAGGTGGTGGCATACCACGAGGTGGGCCACGCGATCGTGGGGCACCTGATGCCCGGCGGCAGCAAGGTGGCCAAGATCTCGATCGTGCCCCGCGGCATGAGCGCCCTGGGCTACACCCTGCAGTTGCCCACCGAGGAGCGCTTCCTCAACTCCAAGGAGGATCTCGAGGGCCAGATCGCCACCCTGCTGGGCGGCCGCAGCGCCGAGGAGGTGGTGTTCGGTGAAGTCACCACCGGAGCCGCCAACGACCTGCAGCGCGCCACCGACATCGCCGAGCAGATGGTGGGCACCTTCGGCATGAGCGAAACGCTGGGCCCCCTCGCCTACGACAAGCAGGGCGGCAGCCGCTTCCTCGGCGGCGCCAACAACCCCCGCCGCGTGGTGAGCGATGCCACCGCCCAGGCGATCGACCGGGAGGTGCGCGGCCTGGTGGACCGGGCCCACGATCGGGCCCTGGCGATCCTGCACCACAACCGCGATCTGCTCGAGCGCATCTCCCAGGAGATCCTCGACAAGGAGGTGATCGAGGGCGACGAGCTCAAGACCCTGCTGGCCGAGAGCGTGCTCCCCGCCGAAGCCCAGCTGGTGGCTTGATGCCGCGCCGGATTCCGGGGGTCCTGTCTTGACGGCGGGGCCCCTGATCGCGGATAAGGGTTCTTTGAGACCGGCCGATGCACGGCGCCGCCTCCACCCCCCTGGCCCCAGCGCTTGAAGCTCTGCGGGGCCGCGACCTGCTCTCCTCGGCCGATCTCAACGGCGAGCAGACCCTGGCCCTGCTGCAGCTGGCAGCCGACCTCAAGGCCGGGCGCAGCAGCATTCACCTGGGCGGCAAGACCCTCGGCCTGATCTTCTCCAAGGCCTCCACCCGCACCCGGGTGAGCTTCACGGTAGCGATGGCACGGCTGGGAGGCCAAACGATCGACCTCAACCCCCAGGTGAGCCAGGTGGGGCGCGGTGAGCCGGTGGCCGACACCGCCCGGGTGCTGAGCCGCTATGTGGATGCCCTGGCGATCCGCACCTTCGCCCAGAGCGAACTGGAGGACTATGCACACTGGGCCTCGATCCCGGTGATCAACGCCCTCACCGACCTGGAACACCCCTGCCAGGCCCTGGCCGACTTCCTCACCCTGCAGGAAGCATTTGGCGACATCCAGGGCCGCACGCTCACCTACCTGGGCGATGGCAACAACGTGGCCCATTCGCTGATGCTCTGCGGCGCCCTGTTGGGGGTGAACGTGCGCGTTGGCTGCCCGGCAGGCTTCGAGCCGGATGCCGGCGTTCTGGAGCGCTCCCGCCAGCTGGCCGCCGCCAGCGGCGCCACGGTGGAGGTGCTGCACGAGCCGGTGGCGGCGGTGCGCGGCGCCCACGCCCTCTACACCGACGTGTGGGCCTCGATGGGCCAGGAGGATGAGAAGGCCGAGCGGGAGCGGGCCTTCACCGGCTGGTGCCTGGATGAGGCCCTGATCGCCGAGGCCGACAGCCGGGCGATCGTGCTGCATTGCCTGCCGGCCTACAGGGGGCTGGAGATCAGCGCCGGCGCCATCGAGGGGCCCAGCAGCCGCGTGTTCGACCAGGCCGAAAACCGCCTGCACGCCCAGCAGGCCCTGCTGGTGGCGCTGCTCTCGGGCAGCTGACCAGCACGACCCATCTCCAACAGACGCACAACGCCCTTTACAAGCCAGCCACGAAGCGGTACATCTGTATCAGCGATCCAGTGGATGTGTCCCAGGCCAGTCAGCGACTCAGTACCGGCCAGCAGGCGCTCACGACAGCCCAGCAGGAGCTCACCGCCGCGCAGCGGGAGCTCTACGACTGGCTGGCCGACTACATCGGCAGCCACCGCCACAGCCCCTCCATCCGCCAGATGATGGAGGCGATGGGGCTGCGTTCGCCGGCCCCGATCCAAAGCCGGCTCAAGCACCTGCAGCAGAAGGGGTGGATCACCTGGCAGGAGGGGCAGGCCCGCACCCTGCAGTTGCTCGGCGGCATGGCCAGTGGCATCCCGGTGCTCGGCGCGGTGGCCGCCGGCGGCCTGGTGGAAACCTTCAACGACATCCAGGAGCGGCTCGACCTGGCGCCCCTGCTGGAAACCCGCGGCCTGTTCGCCCTCACCGTGAACGGTGACTCGATGGTGGAGGCCCACATCGCCGACGGCGATGTGGTGTTGATGGAGCCCGTGGCCGACCCTGGCCGCCTGCGCAACGGCACGATCGTGAGCGCCCTGGTGCCCGGCAGTGGCACCACGCTCAAGTACTTCCAACGCCAGGGCTCCACCGTGACCCTGGAGCCGGCCAACCCGGCCTACGAGCCCATCGTGCTGCCAGCCGAGCAAGTGAGCGTGCAGGGCAAGCTGGTGGCGGTGTGGCGCCAGGTGTGAGCGGGGTCCACCCAGGGCTGGTCACCCCCGCGTTGTAAGCTCTTTGCACGCCAGGCAAGGCCTACAGGCCAAGGCAGAACGACCAGCGTTCTAGCCGCCACGCGTACCACTCGGGGCCATAGCTCAGCTGGTAGAGCACCTGCATGGCATGCAGGGGGTCAGCGGTTCGAGTCCGCTTGGCTCCATTCATTTCGACCTCTTGCGCTGCAAGGGGTCTTTTTTGTATTCAGGAGCGGTTCTGCCCGGGTGGCAAGCGGATCGATGGGGAAGGGGTGATCGCCCTGGGATTGGCGATCAGATAGAGCAGTGCCGCAACCAGGCCCAGGGGCAGCAGCCAGGCCAGTGCCCTGCCCAGGCGCAGCGACGCCGGTCGCCCCCCGTGCCGCTTAGCCCCAGTGCTGCTGGTGCGGCCGACCCATGGCGCTCCCACGGGCAAGCCGCAGGCTCCGCAGACAGCACGTCCACCCAGGCTTCGGTCGTATTTGATCGAGCGGCTGTGGCAGCGCGGGCAGGGGCGGGCCATGGAGCGTTCGGACTAGGCGGCCTGGGATTGGCCAACCGGCCCACCGCTCCCGTTCTGCGA
>JBILDP010000204.1:0-4027 GCA_044352535.1 Prochlorococcaceae cyanobacterium | reverse complement strand
CCGACCGCTGCGGCCCAGGGCCAGCAGGCTCACCAGCAGCCACGACATGCCGCTGGCCAGCACCCCAAGCCCCAGGTAAAGCGGCAGCTCCCAGGGGGAGCGCACCTCATAGGCCGGCAGCCGCAGGATCGGCGCGTCGCCGAGCACCAGCTGGGTCACCAGGCTTGAGGCCACTGCGGCCACCAGCACGGCCCGCAGGCTCGGCCGGCCCTGAATCGCACTGAAACTGCCCTCGAAGGCGAAGAACACACCGGCGATCGGCGCCTTGAAGCCCGCCGCAAGGCCCGCGGCCACCCCTGCTGCCACCAGGGCCTTCTGGCTCTGGGGGGGCAGGCCGCCGCGCAGGGCCACCCACAGTCCCAGGTTGCCGCCACTCTCCACGCTGGGGCCCTCCGGCCCGAGCGAGGCGCCGCTGCCCAGGCTGAGTGAAGCCCCCAGCAAGCGGCGCCAAGGCAACTGGGGCGTGGCCTCGGCAGCACCATCGGCCATCGCCATCAGGCTGGGCAGCCCAGGTCCGATGTCGCCGCCGTAGCGGCGCAGCAGGCCCACCGTCAGGCCGCCGAGCGTGGGCACCACCAGCACGGGCCAGAGATTCAGCCAGTCGGGCAGACCGCTCTGCGGCAGTGGCGGCGGCTCGGGGGCGGCCGGTGGCGGCGGCAGGAAACCCAGCCCGCCAAGGCCGATTTGCAGCAGGGCCTGCAACGGGGTGCCGCTGG
Source organism: Prochlorococcaceae cyanobacterium (assembly GCA_044352535.1). Taxonomy (GTDB): domain Bacteria; phylum Cyanobacteriota; class Cyanobacteriia; order PCC-6307; family Cyanobiaceae; genus NIES-981. The sequence continues at coordinate 3,311 of JBILDP010000204.1, read as the reverse complement.
TGCTGGCCAGCTCCCCCAGCGGCGGCGGCGGCGGCAGCGCTGTCGAAGGCTCGGGCGATCCGGCGCGGGCCACCTGGAAGAGCACCTCCACCAACGGGCCAAAGGAGGCGTTGTTGATGAAGGAGAGCAGCTCGTGGAAGGCCACGATGGCCAGGCCAGTGAGCGCCCCCACCAGAGCAGCCCAGGCCAGCAGGCTCCACTGAAACGGCAGCGTGCCGGGGTCGGTGGGGGCGGCCTGGGGCCTGCCGGCCTCAGGCCTCGGGCCGGACGGTGGCAAAGATCTCCTCCAGGATCTCTCCTGCGCCCTGCTCACGCAGTTTGTGGGCCAGGGCGATGCCGATCGCCTCGGGGTCGGTCTGGGCACCGCGGGCCTCGTCGCGGATCAGGCGCACCCCGTCGAGGCTGGCCACCATGCCCGTCAGCACAAGCTCGTCGCCGTCGAAGCGGGTGTTCACGCCGATCGGCACCTGGCAGCCCCCCTCCAGCTCGCGCAGGAAGGCCCGCTCGGCGAGGCAGCGGCGAGCGGTGGGGATGTGCTCGAGCACCTTGATCTGCTCCAGCACGGCGGCGTCGCCGTCGCGGCACTCGATACCCAGGGCGCCCTGGCCCACGGCGTGCAGGGAGATGGAGGGATCGATCAGCTCGTGGATGCGCTCACCCAGGCCGAGGCGGCCCAGGCCGGCCGCCGCCAGGATCAGACAGTCGTACTCGCCAGCGTCGAGTTTCTCCAGCCGGGTGATCACGTTGCCGCGCACGTCCTTGAACACCAGGTGCGGGAAGTGGTGGCGCAGCTGGGCCAGACGGCGCAGGGAGCTGGTGCCCACCACCGAGCCCTCCGGCAGGGTGGCCAGGCTCTTGTCGGTGTGCTTCTCGTGCACCACCAGGGCATCGGCCGGGTCTTCCCGCTCGGTGATGCAGCCCAGCATCAGGCCCTCAGGCAGGTTGGTGGGCAGGTCCTTGAGGCTGTGGACGGCGATATCGGCCCGGTCCACCAGCATCTGGGCCTCCAGTTCCTTGGTGAACAGTCCCTTGTCGCCGATCTTGGCCAAGGCCACATCCAGGATCTTGTCGCCCTGGGTGGCCATCGCCTCGATGCTGATCTCCAGGCCGGGGTGGGCCTTGGCCAGCTCATCACGCACCCAGTGGGTCTGCACCATGGCCAGCTGGCTGCGGCGGGAGGCGATGCGCAGGGAGTGGGCCATCAGAGGCGAATCACAGCCGCCCAGATTAAGGGCCGAAGAAATCGAGGGGCAGCGGGCCCCAGGTGTCCTCGGCGTCGGGGTCGGCCGGGCTGTGCCCCGTGATCAGCAGGCCCTCACCCAGGCCGGTTTCACGCCGCACCAGAAAGCGCCCGTTGTTCTGGTTGGCCTTGAGAAACACCGGACCTGCGATCGCCTCCAGGGCTTCCCCGGCGGGATCCAGCTCCAGGCCGTCCCAGCCCAGGGCTGCCTCGAGCGTGCGCAGGCAGGCCACCGCCGCCGCCGCCGAGGGAGCCATCACCCCCACGGTGAACCAGTCGCAACGGGCCATCAGGCCATCAAGCTCAGCCCGCAGCGCGCCGCGACCAGCGGCATCGAGCGACGGTGCGCTGCGCAGGCCCCGCAGGGCCGCCAGGCCCTCACTCACTTGATGTACTCCTTGAGCACGCCGTTGCGGTTGGGGTGGCGCAGCTTGCGCAGGGCCTTGGCCTCGATCTGGCGAATGCGCTCGCGGGTCACATCGAAGATCTGGCCGATCTCCTCGAGGGTCTTCATGCGGCCGTCATCGAGGCCGTAGCGCAGGCGCAGCACATCGCGCTCGCGCGGGCTGAGGGTGGCCAGCACGCCCTCGAGGTCTTCACGCAGCAGGTTCTTGGCCACGTCCTGCTCGGGGTTCTCAATGTCGGCCTCGATGAAGTCGCCGAGGCGCGAATCCTCCTCCTTGCCGATCGGAGTTTCCAGGGAGATGGGCAGCTGGGCGCTCTTGGCGATGAAACGCAGCTTCTCGATGGTCATTTCCATCGACTCGGCGATCTCCTCCTCCGTGGGCTTGCGGCCGAATTCCTGGGAGAGGGTCTTGGTGGTCTTCTTGATGCGGGAGATGGTCTCGTAGAGGTGCACCGGCAGGCGGATGGTGCGGCTCTGATCGGCGATGGCGCGGGTGATCGCCTGGCGGATCCACCAGGTGGCGTAGGTGGAAAACTTGTAGCCCTTCTCGTGGTCGAACTTCTCGGCTGCGCGGATCAGGCCGAGGGAGCCTTCCTGAATCAGGTCCTGAAAGCTCAGGCCCCGGTTCATGTACTTCTTGGCGATCGACACCACCAGGCGCAGGTTTGACTGCACCATCTTTTCCTTGGCCCGGCGGCCGAGCATCAGGCGGCGGCGGAACTTGATGGTGGGCATCTCCACCAGGGCCGCCCACTCCTTGGTGTCGGGCTGGCGGCCATGGTCGGCCTCGTACTGGGCGGCAATCTCTTCGAGCTGGAGCAGGTCGGCGATCTTGCGGGCCAGCTCGATCTCCTCATCGGGCCGCAGCAGGCGGATCCGGCCGATCTCCTGGAGGTACACCCGGATCGAGTCCTCGGTGTACACGCCCTTCGGACCCACCTTGATGCTGGCCAGGGCCTTGGCGGCCTTGTCGTCGTCCTTGGCCTTGGCGGAGGCCTCGGCGGCATCGGCCTCAGAGGTGGCGGAGGATTCAGCTGCAGCGAGCAGGTCGTTGGCGGCCGCTTCAAGATCGGCGCCGGCCCCGGCCTTGCCGGCCTTGGTGGTGGTGGCCTTCTTGGCCGGGGATTTGCCGGTGGCGGCCTTAGTGCCGGCGGCCTTGGTCGCGGCTTTGCCTGCGGTCGCCTTGGCGGAGCCCGACTTGGCGGTGCCTGCGGTTTTGGCGGTGGAGGCCTTGGCAGCCGGCTTGGCCTTCGGCTTCACCTTCACCTCCTCTCCCGATGCCGTGGCCACCATCAGGATTTCAACGGCAGGTTTGGCTTTAACGGCAGCAGGGCTCATGGAAGAAAAAGACGGGAGGGAGAAGACCGGGACGTTGAACGACGGCTCTGGATACGGCTCAGGAGACAGCTGTTGGGCAGGATGCGATCAAGCTGGACTGACCATTCGGGACCGACACGCAGGACTGACCTTTCGGGGCTGACCTTTCGGGGCAGGCCATTTGGGGGCTGACCTTTCAGGGCAAACCATTTGGGGGCTGACCCTCTGGGTGGATCAGCGGCGGAACGGTGCTGATCAGATCAAGCGCCCTGGCCAGACAGAGCGACGGGCCAGACAACCGAAAGAATCAGCAAGTGCCGCTGGCTGAGTAGCCCACCAAAGGAGGGC
>JBILDP010000203.1:0-4044 GCA_044352535.1 Prochlorococcaceae cyanobacterium | reverse complement strand
GGATCGCTGGATTCGCAGCCACACCACCGAGCGCTTCGGACCGGTGCGAGCCGTGCAGCCGGAGCAGGTCTTTGAGCTGGCCTTTGAAGGCCTGCAGCGCTCCAGCCGCCACAAGAGCGGCATCGCCGTGCGCTTCCCCCGCATCGCCCGCTGGCGGCGGGATAAACCGGCCAGTGAGGCCGACACCCTGGCCTCAGCCCTGGCACTGCTGGAACCCTGAGGCGGCTCTGAACACCAGCCCCGTGGTGCCTTGCACCGCACCACCCAGCAAACCCCGACCATCATGGGGTCAACCCGTCGGCTGAGCCCATGCCCCCAGCCACGCAACCGGTTCAGGGCCTGCAGCGGCGCGATCGCCAGCCGGAGGTGATGGATCAGCCGGGGCTGGATCCGAGTGAGCACGCCCGTGCCCTGGCCGGACTGCGGCGCATCAATCGCATCAGCGGCCTGGCGGCGAGCCTGCTGGCACCGATCGCGGCGCTCGCCCGGCGCCGGGATGGCCCACCACTGCAGGTGCTGGAGCTGGCCTGCGGTGGTGGCGACACCGTGATCGATCTGGCCCTGATGGCCCAGCGCCGCGGTCTGGCCCTGGAGCTGCGCGCCTGCGACCTCAACCCGGAGGCTGTGCGGATCGCCCAGGCCAATGCCCAACGGCGCGGTGCGCCGGTGCAGTTCTTCTGCGCCGATGCCCTCGCCATCCCCGCAGCGCCTGGCGAGGCCGACGTGGTGTTCTGCTCCCTGTTTCTGCACCACCTCAGCAACGCAGATGCCGAGCGGCTGCTGGCGCTGATGGCCCAGCGGGCCCGCCACCTGGTGCTGGTGAACGACCTGATCCGCAGCCGCCTGGGCTACGCCCTGGCCTGGGCCGGCACCCGCCTGCTCAGCCGCTCCTGGGTGGTGCATACCGATGGCCCGCTCTCGGTGCGGGCAGCCTTTCAACCGGCCGAAGTGCTGGCGATGGCCGAGCGGGCCGGGCTGGCTGGATCCGCACTGCGGCGCTGCTGGCCCGAGCGTTACCTGTTGCACTGGGAGCGGGGTCTGGGGCAAGACCATGACTGAGTTGCCGAACGCCAACGGCTGGGATGTGGTGGTGGTGGGTGCTGGCCCGGCCGGTGGCCTGGCAGCCCTGGATCTGGCCCAGCGGGGTCTGCAGGTGTTGCTGGTGGAGAAGCGGGCCTTTCCCCGCTGGAAGGTGTGTGGCTGCTGCCTCAATGCCCAGGCCCAGGCCGTGCTGGCGACAGTGGGGCAGGGCCAGCTGATCGACGCCCAGGGCGGGGTGCCGCTGCGGCGACTGCAGCTCGGCCATCGGGGCCAGCGGGCGTCGCTGGCCCTGCCCGATGGCCGCGCCCTCTCCAGGGAGCGGTTCGACCAGGCCCTGGTGGAGGCGGCGATCGCCGCGGGCGCCAGCTTCCTGGCCAGCACAACGGCCCACCTGGGTGCGGCGGACGCCACCGGGCGAACCGTGACGCTTCAGCAACGCGGCAGTCGCCGGCCCCGGTCGGTGCGGGCCAAGGTGGTGCTGGTGGCCGCCGGCCTAGCCCAGCGCTGCATCCCCGCCAGCGAGGCCGGCGCCAGCTTCATCCAGCGCCACTCCCGGATCGGAGCGGGCTGCGTGCTGCCAGGTGCGGCGGCCGCCTATCCGGCCGGGAGCATCCACATGGCGATCGGCAGCCAGGGCTATGTGGGCCTGGTGCGGCGGGAAGACGGCCAGCTCAACCTGGCGGCGGCCTTCGATCGTCAGGCCCTGCACGCCGCTGCCCCAGACAAAAATCGTGCAGCCGGTGTGGCCAGGGCCGTGCTGGCGAGCGCCGGCTTCCCGATCCCAGCGGGGCTGGAGCAGGCGCGCTGGCAGGTCACGCCCGCCCTCACCCGCCGCGCCGCGGTGGTGGCCGGCGAGCGCTTTCTGGTGCTGGGTGACGCGGCGGGCTACGTGGAGCCCTTCACCGGCGAGGGCATGGCCTGGGCCCTCACGGCCGGCGCCGCCGCGGCTCCCGTGGTCCTGGCGGGGCTGGACTGCTGGAGTCAGGCCCTGGAGCGGCGCTGGGAGCGGGAGCTGCGCCTGCGGATCGGCCGCCGCCAACGGCTCTGCCGGGGCTTAGCGCTGCTCCTGCGTCAGCCGGGGGCCACCGCCCTTGCCTTTGGCCTCAGCCAACACCTGCCGGTGCTGGCCGAGCAGCTGGTGGCCCAGCTCAACCATGTGGCGATCCCCGCCCGCCAGGTGTCGCCATGCCCCTGAGCATCCGCGGCCTCGGCACCGCCGTTCCGCCCCACCAGGTGAATCAGGCCGAAGCCATGGCCCTCGCCGAACGGGTGAGTGCCGACAACGCCAGCCGGGCCGCCCTGGTGCGACGGATCCAGGGCCGCACCCAGGTGCGCCAGCGATCCAGCGTGCTGGCCACGGGCAACGCCGCGCAGCAACCGATCAGCGAGCGGCTGCCCTTCTACGGCAGCCAGAGCCCCACCACGGCTGCCCGCATGGCGGCGTTCGCCCACCATGCCGCCCCCCTCGCTATCGCAGCGGTGCGCCGCGCCCTGGCCGATGCGGCGATCGAAGCCCACCGGATCACCCATCTGATCACCGTGTGCTGCACGGGTTTCCAGGCACCGGGGGTTGATCTGGCCCTGATCCACCAGCTCGGCCTTGATGCGGGGGTGCAGCGCACCCATGTGGGCTTCATGGGCTGCCACGGCGCCCTCAACGGGCTGCGGGTGGCCCAGGCCTTTGTGGAGGCCGATGCCGATGCGGTGGTGCTGCTCTGTGCGGTGGAACTGTGCAGCCTGCACCTCTATTACGGCTGGGATCCAGAGAAGGTGGTGGCCAATGCCCTGTTCGCCGACGGGGCCGCCGCCCTGGTGGCCACGGCCGGGACCGCCAACCCAGGTGCCGACCCAGGCCTCAACCTGCTGGCCACCGGCTCCACCGTGATCCCCCACACCGCGGCGTTGATGCACTGGCAGATCGGTGACCACGGCTTCGAGATGGGCCTCTCCCCCCGGGTGCCGGAGGCGGTGGCCGGCCAACTGGCCCCCTGGCTCGAGCACTGGCTGCAACCCAGCCGCCTCCGCCTGGCAGACATCGCCAGCTGGGCACTGCACCCCGGCGGTCCCCGCATCCTGCAGGCCTGCGCCGCCGCACTCCAGCTGGAGCCTCACCAGATCGCCGCGTCCCAGGCCGTGCTGCAGGAGCACGGCAACATGTCGTCGGCCACGATCCTGTTCATCCTCGATCGCCTGCGCCGCTCCGCAGCTCCCGGCCCGTGCCTGGCCCTGGCCTTCGGCCCCGGACTCAGCGCTGAGGTGGCTCTGCTGGATCTGGCGACTGCATGAACATGGTTCGGCGCAAGCAGGCCCCCGCTGGCAGCGCAGCTGACCTCCACCCTGCCGCCCTGAGCCAGCCCTTACTTGCGCCGATCGAAGCCTGGTTCGCCCACCAGGGCTGGACGCCCATGCCCTTCCAGCGCCAGGCCTGGCAGGCTTACCTGGCCGGCGAGAGCGGCCTGATCCAGGTGCCCACCGGCTCCGGCAAAACCTATGCAGCGGTGATGGGGCCGATCGCCGAGCTATTGGCCGAGGCCGGCTGGACTCACCAGCACCCGGCCAAGCCCCCCAGTGGCCTGCGCCTGCTCTATCTCACCCCCCTGCGGGCCCTCAGCCGCGATCTGGCCCTGGCGATCCAGGTACCGATCAACGCCATGGGTTGGCCCCTGCGGCTAGCGATCCGCAACGGCGACACGTCGAGCCACGAGCGCACCAAACAGCTGCGCACGCCGCCCCAGATCCTGATCACCACCCCCGAATCGCTCAGCCTGCTGCTCTCGAATCCGAAGGCACCAGAGCTGTTTGGCCAGCTGCAGGCCGTGGTGCTCGACGAGTGGCATGAGCTGATGGGCAGCAAGCGCGGCGTGCAGGCCGAGCTCTGCCTCAGCTGGCTCCGCCAGCTCCGCCCCGCCCTGCGCACCTGGGCGATCAGCGCCACCATCGGCAACCTCCAGGAAGCCGCCCGCGCCGCGGTAGGGGTCACCGTGCCGGAGCCGCGGATCGTGA
>JBILDP010000202.1:0-4048 GCA_044352535.1 Prochlorococcaceae cyanobacterium | reverse complement strand
AAACCCTGCAGGCGGTGGACCTGAGCCTCAAGGTGGGCGCGGAATTGCTGGCCTTCACCCAGGTGAATGGCCTGCCGGGAGACAGTTTCGGAGATTTCTCAGCCTCCCTGGCCGACTACGCCGGCGATGCCCGGGTGCGCATGGCTGCGCTGATCTGCTTCGACGCCCTGCTGCCCCTGGGGGATCAGGCCCTGCAGAAGCTCGATGGGCTACTGGGCAAGGCCAGTGCCGGTGATCTCCGCCGCCTGCCCTCCTATGGGCAGATGGCCGGCATGATCCCCGGGCGCGGTGATGGGGCCCACCTGAGCTTCCTGCGCCGCGGCGTGGAGAGCTGGGCCGGCTGGGCCGGTGGCTTCATCAGCAGCCTGGGGCTCACGGGACAGAAGGCGGTGCGGGCCCTCGAGGGCACCCTCGGCCCCTGGGCCGGTGGCATGCAGGGTCTGGGAACCTTCCTCGATGCCTTCACCGACACCTACAGCCATACGGGCGTGCAGGCGGTGGCGCGGCGGCTGGTGGAGCGGGCCGCCGCGGAGATCTGAACGGCCCGGTTCAGAAGCGACGGCGGAAGGCGTCGTCGCTGCGGCCGGCCGTGTCGTCGAGCCGGCTCAGTTTCCAGACGTTGCGGCTGAGCCGCCGGGCCTTGAGGCCACCCCGCTCCACCACAGCGGCGCCTGGCCGGGCTCCCAGCAGCTGGGTCACCTCGGCGGTGCTGAGCGGAGCCCCGGTCTGCAGGGCCAGCTGGGTGAGCTCGAGCCGCTGGCGCAAGACCGCCAGATCGGCCTGACCACCGTCTTCCGCCTCGCTCCACACCCAGGGCATGTCGTGGCCCGAGGCGGCCATCTTCTGCATCAGGCCCAGGCCGATCAGGGCAAGTGCCTGCTCGGGTTTCACCCCCTGGGCGGCGGCCTCGGCCATCCACTCGGCCGCGCTGCCCATGGGCTGGTCGGCAGGCAAGGGCTCGGCCTGGGCGGCCGCGGTGCGGCTGGCGGCGGTCTGGCGCTTGGTGGCCATGGAACGTCCCATCAACGTCGAGCGGACGGTACCGGCTGGAAACGGCCGGGCAAGTACCGGGTGATGGGGCGGGGTAAAGTTTGGCCGCTTTCGGCACAGTTCAGGAGTTGTTGCCCCGCTGATGCCGTCCAGCCCGCTCACTCCAGACGATCGGGCCCTGCGCCAGCGACGCACACCCGATCGGCGCCGTGACAGCCAGGGCAGCGGTCGGCGCAGCATGCCCCAGCGCAGCGGTTGGGAGAGCGCAGGTCCGACCATCACCGGCACCCTGATCGACTCCGACAGCGACGGTGCCAGCTGCGTGATCACCACCGACAGCGAAGGCTCCCGGCTGGCGCGCCAGAACAGCCACGTGCAGTCGATCGAGCTGCGCACCTACGTCTTTCTCGACTCCCTCCAGCCCCAGCTCGCCGCCTACATGGGCACGGTGAGCCAGGGCTTCCTGCCGATCCCGGGCGATGCCTGCCTGTGGCTGGAGGTGTCGCCCGGCATGGCGGTGCACCGCGTCACCGACATCGCGCTCAAGGCCAGCACGGTGCGCCTGGGCCAGATGATCGTGGAGCGGGCCTTCGGCTCCCTGGCGCTCTACCACCGCGACCAGAGCAACGTGCTCCACTCGGGCGACGTGGTGCTCGAGGCGATCGGCAACCGCAAGGAGGACCGCAGCCGCTGTGAGGTGAGCTGGACCGAGATCATCCGGGCCATCACCCCCGATCATGCGGTGCTGATCAACCGCCAGAACCGCCGCGGCTCGATGATCCAGGCGGGGATGAGCATGTTCATCCTCGAAACCGAGCCCGCCGGCTACGTGCTGATCGCCGCCAACGAAGCGGAGAAGGCCTCCAACATCACCGTGGTGGATGTGAAGGCCGTGGGCGCGTTCGGCCGCCTCACCCTGGCCGGTCGTGAGGGCGATGTGGAAGAGGCGGCCGCCGCGGCGATGCGGGCCATCCACCACGTGAACGCCAGCGCCCGACCCTGAGGCCCGCCCCCTGCCGGGGTTGCTTCAGGTGATCCCCAGCAGCTGCCGGAGCCCCGGGGCCAGCTGGCGTGCAGCCTTGCCGCGACTGCCCAGCTTGCTCCTGAGGTGCTCGCCCATCGCGCTGTAGGTGCAGCCCGCCTCGCGCACCCAGAAGATCGGGTCGTAGCCGGGGCCATGGCCCTGGGGGGCGCGCAGCACCTGGCCCCGGCAGATCCCCTCGGCCTCGAGCACCGTGCTGCCGCCGGGGTCGGCCAGCGCCATGGCCGTGATGAAGCTGGCACCGCGATAGAGCGAATCGCCCAGCTCCTTGAGCAGGCGATGAATGCGCTCGTGATCAGTGGGGGCATAGCGGGCCGAATACAGGCCCGGTGCACCGCCCAGGGCATCCACCTCGATGCCGGAGTCGTCGGCCAGGGCCCATTCACCGGTGAGCCGGGCCACGGTCTCGGCCTTGAGCCGGGCGTTTTCGGCGTAGGTGGCGCCGGTTTCCTCGATCTCCAGCCCCCGGGGCTGCTGGCGCACCTCCAGCTCCACCACCGCGAGCATGGCGCCGAGCTCGGCCACCTTGTGGGGATTGCCACTGGCGATCACCAGCACGGGCACGGGCTCGCTGCAGCGGGCCGCCATTGTGGCGCAACAGGGTGGGCCCTCCCTAGGGTTCCCCCATGGACACCAGCCTGGTGCTGCAGAACCTGCTCAGCCCGCCGGTGCTGTTCTTCTTCCTCGGCGTGCTGGCGGTGCTGGTGCGCTCGGACCTGGAGATCCCGGCGCCGCTGCCCAAGCTCTTCTCCCTCTACCTGCTCCTGGCCATCGGCTTCAAGGGGGGCGTGGAACTGCAGCACAGCGGGCTGGGCGGCCAGGTTCTGCCAACGATCCTCGCCGCCGTGGCGATGTCACTGGTGGTGCCCCTCTACAGCTTCCTGGTGCTGCGCCTGAAGTTCGACGGCTTCAACGCCGCCGCCATGGCCGCCACCTACGGCTCGATCAGCGCGGTCACGTTCATCACCGCCGAGAGCTTCCTCGACACCCAGCAGGTGGGCTTCGACGGCTTCATGGTGGCGGCCCTGGCCCTGATGGAGTCGCCGGCCATCATCGTGGGCCTGCTGCTGGTGAAGCTGGCGGCGGCACCGCAGCTGCGGCCTTCGCCGGCCGGCACAACAGCCCATGGAGCAGCCGGCTCCGGCATGAACTGGCGGCTGGTGCTGCATGAGGCCCTGCTCAACGGCTCGGTGCTGCTGATCGTGGGGAGCCTGCTGATCGGTGCCCTGGTGGCCAGCCAGGGCCAGGCCGGCGTGGAGAAGATGCTGCCCTTCACCGACCAGCTCTTCTACGGAGCTCTGAGCTTCTTTCTGCTCGACATGGGCATGGTGGCGGCCCAGCGGCTCCGCGATCTGCGCGACGCCGGAGCCTTCCTGATCGGCTTCTCGATCCTGATGCCGCTGTTCAACGCCGGGGTTGGGGCCGGGATCGCCCACCTGCTGGGCCTGGGACCGGGCAACGCCCTGCTGTTCGTGGTGCTGCTGGCCAGCGCCTCCTACATCGCCGTTCCGGCGGCCATGCGCATGACCGTGCCAGAGGCCAACCCGAGCCTCTACATCTCCAGCGCCCTGGGGGTCACCTTTCCCTTCAACATCATCGTGGGGATCCCGCTGTACATGGCGATGGTGCGTGCCCTGGAGGCCCATCTGTGACCCACCGACAGCCCTGAACCGGAGATGTCCATGCACCGGGTGGATCTGATCCTCAGTGAGCGCGAACTGCCGCGCGTGCTCGACGCCATCGAGGCTGCCGGCGCACCGGGCTACTCGGTGCTGCGGCACGTGACCGGACGCGGCCCCCACGGTGCCGTTTCGGAGGGCATGGATTTCAGCGGCCTCGGAGCCAATGCCCACGTGGTGGTGTTCTGTGAGTCCGAGCCCCTGGCCAGGCTGCGCGAGAGCCTGCGCCCCCTGCTCGACTACTACGGCGGCGTGGCGTATGTGTCGGCGGCGGAGCGGCTCTGAACGGATCGGGGAGCCCCTGGCACAACAGGCCCATCAGGCGCCCTCCGAGGGG
>JBILDP010000201.1:0-4058 GCA_044352535.1 Prochlorococcaceae cyanobacterium | reverse complement strand
GTCGGCCCGCATTGAGGTGATCGGCGTTGGCGGAGGCGGCAGCAACGCGGTCAACCGCATGATCGCCTCGGATCTGCAGGGTGTCGGCTATCGGGTGCTCAACACCGACGCCCAGGCCCTGCTGCAATCGGCAGCGAAACAGCGCATCCAGCTGGGCCAGAAATTGACCCGGGGACTGGGGGCCGGCGGCAACCCGGTGATCGGTCAGAAGGCAGCTGAGGAATCCCGGGCCGAACTGCAGCAGTCCCTCCAGGGAGCCGACCTGGTGTTCATCGCCGCGGGCATGGGCGGTGGCACGGGCACCGGAGCCGCGCCGATCCTGGCCGAGGTGGCCAAGGAAGTGGGTGCCCTCACCGTGGGCATCGTGACCAAGCCCTTCGGATTTGAGGGGCGCAAGCGCCTGCGCCAGGCCGAGGAAGGGATCGCCAGGCTGGCCGAGCATGTGGACACCCTGATCGTGATCCCCAACGACCGGCTGCGCGATGCGATCGCCGGCGCCCCCCTGAACGAGGCCTTCCGCGCCGCCGACGACGTGCTCCGCATGGGCGTGAAGGGCATCAGCGACATCATCACCAGGCCCGGGCTGGTGAACGTCGACTTTGCCGACGTGCGCTCGGTGATGGCGGAGGCAGGCACCGCCCTGCTGGGCATCGGGGTGGGCTCGGGCCGCAGCCGCGCCAGCGAGGCCGCCCAGGCAGCCATGACCAGCCCGCTGCTGGAATCGGCCCGGATTGATGGGGCCAAAGGCTGCGTGATCAACATCAGCGGCGGCAAGGACATGACCCTTGAGGACATGACCACCGCCTCCGAAGTGATCTACGACGTGGTGGATCCGGAGGCCAACATCATCGTGGGCGCCGTGGTGGATGAACGGCTGGAGGGCGAGATCCACGTGACCGTGATCGCCACGGGCTTCGAGACCGGTACCGCGTACCGGAGCGAGCGCAGCAGCGTGAGCACCTTCTTCGCCAGCCCGGCAACCAGCTTCCCCAGCGAGCCCGAGGTGCGTGGCGCCAAGATCCCGCCGTTCCTGCTCAACCGTCAGAGCCGCAGCGAAGCCAGCGGCGACAGCTGATCACAAGAGGGTGACCCGGAGTCCACGCCTGCCCTGAGCATCCCGTGTGGCTGCTCCCTTCCGGTCCTGACCAGATTTGGGCGTCTGGGCCGCGTGGGTCCGAGTCGTGCTGATGCTAGCAATGGCCCAGTCGCCCGCTTTGCCGTGCCCCTGCGCCCCGCGGACCTGGCCCGTCGCAAGCAGGCAGCCCTGCCGATCACGGCCCTCACCGCCTGGGATGCGCTTTCCGGCGCAATCGTGGCTGAGGCCGGCGTGGATGTGGTGCTGGTGGGGGATTCGCTGGCGATGACCGTGCTCGGCCACGCCACCACCCTGCCGGTGACGCTTGAGGAGATGCTGCACCACACACGCGCCACGGCCCGGGGCATCACCTCGGTCTGCGGGCCAGACCAGGGGCCCTTGCTGATCACCGATCTGCCGTTCCTCAGCTACCAGTGCAGCAGCGATGAGGCGATGGCGGCATCCGGCCGGGTGTTGAAGGAGACCCCGGCTGCGGGCGTGAAGCTGGAAGGCGCCGAGCCGGAGACCCTGGCGGTGATTGATCGGCTGGTACGCAGCGGCATTCCGGTGATGGGCCACCTGGGCCTGACACCCCAGTCGGTGCATCGGCTTGGCTACCGGCGCCAGGGCAATGATCCGACCAGCCAGGAGCGGTTGATGCGCCAGGCCCTGGCACTCGAGCAGGCAGGTTGCTTCGCCGTAGTGCTGGAACACCTGCCCAGCGAACTCGCCTCGGCGGTGTCCGGGGCCTTGGCCATCCCGGTGATCGGCATCGGGGCGGGAGCTGGCTGCGATGGCCAGGTGCGCGTCACGGCCGACCTGCTGGGCCTCACCCCCCGGCAACCTCCCTTCAGCCCCCCGTTGCTGGCTGGCCGGTCATTGGCGGTGCAGGCGCTGCAGGGCTGGCTGGCCCAGCAACGGCATCCCCACGCCAGCACTCCCACCACAGCAGACACTCCCGCAGCACCGCATTGCTGAGGGCCAGACCAGCCGGATCGCTCAGCCGCCAGCGCGGTCCTTCCAGCAGCACCAATCCGCGCTGAAGCTCCAGGCCCAGGCGCCGGCGAAGGTCGCCCAGGGCCTGCAGGGCCCTGGGCGGAGCCAGACCGGCCGCGATCAACAAATCCAGAGGCCGAATCCCTTCGCGGCGACGCAGCCCCACGATCAACTGGTCTTCCAGCCAGGCATCGGGCTCCGGCGCTGGAGCCCTGGCCGCTTTGGCACCCTGCTGCTCCAGCCAGTGCTGATAGGCCTCGCGGGTGCGCGGCCGGGCCTGCCGCTGGCCGCGGGGGGCCGCCGTGGCACCCATCCCAAAACCCCACCATCCGGCCCCACTCCAGTACACCCGGTTGTGGCGGGAGGCATGGCCAGGCCGGGCATAGTTCGACACCTCGTAGTGGCCATAACCGGCGGCGGCCAGCTCCGCCGCCGTGAGCTCCATCAGATCGGCGGCCAGGTCGGCATCGGGCAGCGACAGCTCGCCACGCTGCTCGCGCCAGGCGAACACCGTGCCCGGCTCGATCGAGAGGTCGTAGACGGAGAGATGGGGGGCCCCGACGGCGATGGCCAGGCGCAGCTGCTCCCGCCACAGTTCTGTGGTCTGGCCCGGCACCGCCTGAATCAGATCCAGGCTCCAGCTCGCCAGCCCTCCCTGGAGACGGGCCTGGGCCAACCAGCGGGTGGCCGCCAGCAGGTCGCTGCGCCGGTGGCGACGGCCCAGGCTGGCGAGCACGGCATCATCAAAGCTCTGACCGCCCAGGCTCACCCGGTTCACGCCTGCGGCCAGATAGGCCTCGAGGCGCGCCCGATCAAAACTGGCCGGATCCAGCTCCAGGGTGATCTCAGCGCCGGGAGCGAGGCCGAAATGGCCTGCCAGCTCCGCCAGCAGATCGCTCACCTGAGCAGGCAGCAGCAGCGATGGGGTGCCACCGCCGAAATAGATCGTGCTCAGGGGAGGCCCCTCCGGCGCGAGGGCGATCTCCCGCTGCAGCAAAGCCAGGTAGGCAGCGATCGAGGCGGCCCCGCTCTGGCCGGAAGCAGCCCCGGCGCGATCCCCCAGCGGCACCACGGGAAAGTCGCAGTAGAAACAGCGCCGGTGACAGAAGGGGATGTGGAGGTAGGCGCTGCGCGGGGGCCAGGGCACGGGATGCAACGAGCGAGGCGTGACGATTGGCTGCGGCGTTACAAGTGCGGTAACCCCATCAGGCCGGATGGGCTTGAATCAGGCATGCTGCCTGGCTGAGTGGAACGGGTCGGCCCCCACAACCGACATGGTGGACGCCCTGATCCTGATTCTGTTCCTGATTTCCGGGGCTGCGGCCGGCTGGCTCGGCGTTGATCTGCTGCCTGAACAGCTCCTGCTCCAGGTCGACAAACCCGAGGGCCTACGCACCGTGCTGGCCGGCTTCGGCGCCTTCTTCGGGCTGCTGGCGGGCTTCTTCTTCGGTCAGCTGCGCCGGCGCCTGATGGCCCAGGTGCGCTCGATGCCCACCGACCTGCTGATCAGCCGGGCCGTGGGCCTGATCCTGGGCCTGCTGGTGGCCAACCTGCTGCTGGCCCCGATCCTGCTGCTGCCGCTGCCCTGGGAGGTGGTGTTCGTGAAGCCGCTGGCGGCGGTGCTCAGCAACGTGTTCTTCGGCGTGTCGGGTTACAACCTGGCCGAGGTGCATGGGCGCACCCTGCTGAGGTTGTTCTCCCCCAGCAATGCCGAGGCTCTGCTGGTGGCCGAGGGGGTGCTGCAGCCGGCCAGCGCCAAGATCCTCGACACCAGCGTGATCATCGACGGCCGCATCCGCGGCCTGCTCGATTCCGGCCTGCTGGAGGGCCAGGTGATCGTGGCCCAGTGCGTGATCGACGAACTACAGACTCTGGCTGATTCCAGTAACAGCGAGAAGCGTGGCCGGGGCCGCCGCGGTCTCAGGTTGCTCAGCGAGCTGCGGGATCAGTACGGCCGGCGCCTCGTGGTCAACAGCACCCGCTACGA
>JBILDP010000200.1:0-4081 GCA_044352535.1 Prochlorococcaceae cyanobacterium | reverse complement strand
GCCAGCCCAGCAGCCGCTCGGCCACCCCTGCCACGAAGCGATCGGCTGCCGCGGCAGTGTCCTGCAATCCCCAGGCCTGCCATTCGGAGGCGGGCAGGCGCCGCAGCTCATCGAGATCGAGGATCAAAGCTTCGCAGGCCTGATCGAGCAGCTCCCAGAGCCGTGCCAGGGGGTGCTGCCCGGCCAGGGGGCCGAGTTCCACCAGGGCGCCCTGGCGTTGCTCACGCAGCCCCAGCAGGCTGGTGCGCAGGTGTTTCAGTCGCAGCCCCAGCCGCTTGCGCCACTGCTCCTGGGGCTCCATGGCGTCGGCATGGCGACCGGCAATGGCCTGCAGGGTGTGGCCCAGATTCGCCAGCAGCTGCAGCAGACCCTCCCGCTGCTGGATCCGGGCCCGGGACGGCCAGAACAGGCGCAGGCTGAGCAGGGCGATCAGGATGCCGAAGGCGGTCCACAGCAGGCGCAGCGGAATCCAGCTGTCGAGCTGTTGGTCGTGGGTGAGCCAGCCCATCACCACCACGAAGCAGCACACGCTGTAGCCCACGGTGAGCCGCAGCGAGCCGGCGATCAGCCGCGCCAACAGCAGAGCCAGCGGCAGGGCCACCACCACCGGCAGATGGCCCCAGGCCCTGTAGCCGAAGAACACCACCCCAGCCCCCACCGCGGTGCCGATCAGCCGTTGGCGGCCCAGTTCGAGCGTGTTCCCGTAGTTGCCCACGGTCACGCTCAGCACGGCCAGGGAGGCATAGAGCGCAAAGGGCAGTCCGGTCAGGCTGCTAAAGCCATTCACCAGGGTCACGGTGGCGGCGAGGCGCAGGTTGTCGCGGAGGGCCTGGCGGTTCATCGCGGAGGCTGCGTGCAGCGGCTGAGTGCCGCCTGCAGCAGGGCGCGGCCCTCGAGCAGCTGGTGCAGGGCCTGGCACTGCTGGCCGATGGCCAGCAGCAGGGGTTTGGAGGCCCCCAGCCCGCTCGCCTGCTCCAGCCAGAGCGCGGCATCGGCATCAGCCCTGGCATCCGAACTGCCTGGGTGGCCCTGCAGCTGTGCCGACAGGCTGTTGAGGGTGTTGATCAGCAGCGGTTGCCGGGCCTGGGGGTCCAGGGGCAGGGGTGAGGGCAGCTGGCGCAGCAGGGGCTCGAGCAGCAACCACTGGCGCAGCAGTTGGCGCCAGAGGCTGCCGCCCTGGGCCCAGCGCGCCAGCAGCCGCCTGGTGTGAGCGGGCGAGGAGCGCGAGCGGGTCTGGTCGCGCAGCTGTTGCAACAGCTGAATCCTGGGCAGCAGATCCTGGGAGCGCAGCGGCGGCGGCGGGGGACCGCCGCTGACCAGCCATGCCCGCATCGCCCTCACCTGGGCCGCGAGCTGGCTGGCGATCTGGGCATCGAGGGCTGGCAGCTGCTGCAGGGGCCGGCGGGGCCACAGGGCCCAGGTGGCGAACTGGGCCATCACGATCCCCACCACCACGGCAAAGCCCAGATCGAAGATCACCGCCCAGTTCACCTGGTTGCCCCGGTGCATCAGCTCCAGGGCCCAGCAGCCCATGTAGCCCGTGCCGAGTCCCCTCAGTAGCCCCAGGCCCCGCACCAGCACACCGGTGAGCAGCAGCGCGATGCCGAGCGCCAGCCAGCTGGTGGAGAGCTCATGCACCACCTGGGCGGTGAGGATGCCCACCAGGGCTCCTGCCACCTGCTGGCCGATGCTGCGGGCCGGGGTGAGGTCGTTTTCGTTCACGAACAGCACCGCCATCACCAGGGCGGCCCCGAGCACGTGGCCGCGGCCCGACCAGAGCAGGATCCCGATTGTGAGGGTGGTGGCCAGCCAGATCCTCAGACTCTGGCGCCACAGGGGGCTGAGGGATGGCGAGCCAGCGGCCATGGTGGTGGTGCCCCCGATCAGGGCTGGCCAGGGCTGGCGCTGCTGAGCTGCAGTTGGGGCTGGATTGGCGCGCTGGGATCGCGGGGCACGGGCAGCAGCTCCTTCAGCAATCGGGCGTAGGTCACGTTCACGTTCACCGTGGCGTCGAGCCGCTGCACCAGGCTGCTGATCAGTCGGTCCTGGGTCACCGACAGGTCGATCTCGCTGGAGAGCCCCGTCTGGTATCGGAGGCGCACATCCCGGAAGGCCTCCACGGCTGCGGCCACCCCGCGGCGGGCGGAGCTCAACTTGGCCAGGCTGGCTTCGTGGTTGAAGAAGGCCTGCTCGATTCGCAGGCGGATGTCGTTGCGGCTGGCGGCGTATTGCTGGGCGGCAGCCGCTTCCTGTTTCGCCAGCGCCCGGGCCTGACCGGCTGTGGTGCCGGCGTCAAACAGCAGCCAGGTGAAGGCGAGCCCCACCGACCAGTCCCAGCCGCTGGTGGTGGAGAGGGGCAGGGCGGTGGAGCCGCAACAGCCGCCACCGCCGATGTCGAAGTCGCTGAGGCTGGTCTGGGCACTGCCGCCACCGGCGCTGGCAAACAGCGACAGCCGCGGCAGCAAGCCGGCAGCGGTGGCCTGGCTCTGCTGGGCCAGGGCGGTGCGGGTGGCCAGGATGGCCTCCAGTTCAGGGTTGCCGCGGTAGGCCGCCAGCAGGCTCGCCTCCAGGTCGAGGGGCCAGCGCGGCTGCACCACAATCGGGTCACTGGCCGTGGGGGTCACGTCGGCGGGCAGGTTGAGCAGCACCGCCAGCTGGCGGCGCGCTACCGCCCGGTCGGCCAGAGCCTGGATCAGGGTTTCCTCGTCGGCGGCCTGGATGGCCCGTCGCCGCAGCACATCCAGCCGTGGCACCAGGCCGGCCTGCTTGAGATCCAGGCTGTCTTGCAGGATCACCAGGTCGTTGCGCACGTTGGCCTCGTAGACGCGCACCAGTTGATCGCTGCGCTGCAGCTGGTAGTAGGCCTCGCTCACCTGCAGCTGCAGGCTGCGCAGCTGGTTGGCGTAGGTGTTGCGCTGCTGCTCCAGGCGGGCCCGCACCGCCTTCACCGTTGGGGTGCGGGCGAAATCCAGCAGGGCGTAGTCGAGCTGCAGACCGCCCTCCACGCCCCATTCCCCGGAGGTCATGGCCGCCGAGCCGCCGTTGGGCACATAGAAGGGGCCTGCGGTGGGTTGACCGGCTGAATCGAGCAGCCCGTTCGGTGCAAACAGGGGGCCGAAGCCAAGGTTGTCGTTGCGCTTCTGGGCGGTGGTGGTGCTGCGGCTGCCGGTGTATCCGCCATTGGCAAAGGCACTCACCGTGGGCCAGTAGGTGCCCATCGCGGCCTGCACGCTGGCCAGGGCCGCCGCCACCTGCTCGCGCTGGGCCTGCAGGCTGGCGCTGTTGGCGAAGGCGATCGCCAGGGCCTGCTCCAGGCTCAGGCCGCCAACGCTGCCGGCCTGGAGTTGCTGGGGTGTGGGCAGATCCAGCGGCGGGCTGGGCGCTGTCTGCTCTGGTTGGATCGATCCCTGGGCCGGTTGGTTGGCGCGCAGCAGGTTGGCGGGTAGCTCCGGAGTGCGGAGCAGGTTGGTCACCGGTGGTTCGGGCTCGCTGGGCAGCAGTTGATCCAGGGCCCGCAGCTCCGCATCCAGTCGCTGCCAGCTGCGCTCGAGATCGGCCGTGGATTGGCGTGGGGCCTGCCGGATGGCTGCGGGTGCCGCCAGCCCTGGGGGCGTCAGACAGGCCGGGATCGCGGATGCCGGCAGCAGGCCCAGCAGCAGCAGGGGAAGGGCGCGCGTGCGAACGACCACGGTGGTGCAGATCAGCGCCTTTCCCTGTTGAGCTTGCTTGAACGGCCTGCCATGCGGCGCTTCAGGTGTGCGGCCCGGCGGTCGGCAGCCTGCTGGCGTGGTTTGCCCAGGATGCCGGCAATCAGGATGGCTACATAGAGCTGCCCCACAATCGTGATGGCCACGCCGGCGGTGAGGCTGGTGAGGCTGTCCGTTTTCAGCGCCGGGCTGCCGAGGGTGGTGAGGCTGGCAAAGGCGGCGCCGAGCATGGCCGGAGCATGCCCGACCCCATCAGGCAGGTCGTGGCCATGGGCCGGCAGGTTGAAGGCGGCTGGATCGAGCACCAGCAGGGAATTGAGGACAACGCCGCCGGTGAAGCCCACCAGCAGGTAGCCCGCCGCCGCGCCCATCAG
>JBILDP010000199.1:0-4137 GCA_044352535.1 Prochlorococcaceae cyanobacterium | reverse complement strand
TCCGTCTGCATCTGCTGGTGAATGCCTGGTGGCAGCCGCTGCGCTTTGTCCTGCCCCCCACCGGCCTGGCGGATGGGCGCTGGCACCGCTGGATCGACACCGCTCTCGCCAGCCCCGACGACATTGTTGACTGGGAGGAGGCACCAGCCCTGCTGGAGCAGGTTTACACGCTGCAGCCCCGCTCGGTGGTGGTGCTGCTGGTGCGTGCGGCTGGGTCCGGAGGTGGCGCCTGCTGATGCGTTGCCATCAGCGCACCACCAGCTGCAGCCGGTGGCCGTCGGGATCCCCCAGTTGCAGCCCCGCCGTGAACCCCAGCTCCCGGACTTCCGCCGCCGCCAGCGTCACCACCCCGGGGCTGAGCAGCCGGCCGCCGTACTGCTCAACAGATGCGGCGATCGCCTCCAGCCGCTCGGGCTCGCGGCCCACCAGCAGGCGCAGCTGGCCGTGGGCGCGGTCTTGGGGGGCCAGATCGGCGGGCATGGGCCGGCCCCCTGCCGGAGTGCGGTAGTCGAGGCACTCGATGCCGGCGCCGCTGGGGCAGCGGTGGCCGGTGATGCGCACCCGGGTGCCGGCCAGCCCATCCAGCCCATCCTGTTCGGGGCCCTCGTTGATGCCGTCGCCACCCAGGCGCAGACCCAGGAGCTGGTTGTAGAAGCGGCAGCTGCGCTCCGTGTCGGCCACACCGATGGCGCTGTGGTCGATGCCCAGGAAAACGCCGGCTCCCCCAGGGCCTGCTGGCCCCGGTGTGGCTTCGCCATCGAGGCCGTGCCAGCGGGCATCGCCCTTGTCTGCGGGGAAGGCGAGCAGCTCCAGGCAGTGCCCCTCAGGGCTGTGCAGCTTGAAGGCCTCGATCCCGGCGGCTGCGGTGTTCCACTCCGGCAGGCGCTGGGGGGCTGAGGAGATGGCCTGCAGCGCTCCACTGCCGATCGCCTCACGCACCGGGGCGCTGGCCTGCTCCAGATCCCGCACCACGATGCAGATGTGCTGGAACCAGAGGTCGTTGCTGCGGCTGTCTGCGGGAAAGGGGCGGCCCGGACGCTGGCCGGGGCCCAGGGCCTGCACCTCCAGCAACTCCAGCCGCTCCTGGCCGAGGGCCAGCCGCACCAGTTTGAGCCGGGCCCCCGGCAGCCCGATCAGGCTGGCGTAGCCCGGGCCGGGCGTGATCGCGCCGAGCCGCCGGAAGCCCAGCTGACTGCAGAAGAAGGCGGCGCAGGCCTCGGCGTCGGCGCAGCTGAAGCTCACCGCATCCAGATGGGGCCAGGGGGGCAGCGCGGCGGCGCCGGCCGCGGCGATCTCCGCGTCGCGCTGGGGGGTCATGCCCGACACGCCCAGGCCGCCCACCAGGTTGCCCTCCCAGCGCAGGGCCAGGCCGCCGCCCATGGCCGCAGCCGGTTGGCCCAGCACAGGGGCCAGTTGCAGCAGGGCCGGCCGCTCACCGTTGATGGCTGCCTCCTGGCCGGCGGTGTCGTTGCCGCTCAGGGCCGCCATGCGGGCCTTGGCGATCGCCGCCTCGGCTGCGGCGGCGCTGGCGCCATCCAGACGGCGGAAGGCGATCAGCCGGCCGCCCCCATCCACCACCGCCGCCGCCACCTGGGAGCCGTTTCGGAGGGCTTCGGCCAGGGCCGCATCCAGCAGCCGTTCCGCATCGGCCAGTTCAAGGGCAAGGGCAGGGCGCATCGCGTTCAGCCCCACACGATCTTCATCAGCCAGAGGTGGCCCTCCAGCTCCACGCCGGCGGCGGCGGCTTCCAGCTCCTCCTCCGAGAGGCGCAGGGTGGCTTCGGCTTGGTGCTTCACCAGATCCACGCCGCTGAACTGGAAGCCCAGTTCGGAGCCCAACTGGGCGATGGCGTTGAGGTTGGGGCAGGTGCTGAAGCGCAGCAGCAGCGCAGGGTCGCCTTTCACCTGCCTGAGGAACGCTTCGAGTTGGGGATTGGCCATGGGGGGCGGGCTTGGGTCAGCGGTGCCAGGTGGCGCCGCGGGTGTTGGTGAACAGGGCGTAGAGCGCCGTGGAGGCGCAGAGAAACAGGCGGCTGCCGTAGCGGTCGCCAAAGCAGAGATTGCTCACGCGTTTCGGCACCAGCACCTTGCCCAGCAGGGTGCCGTCGGGGGCGATCACGTGTACGCCGTCGGCAGCGCCGCACCAGAGGTTGCCGTGCTCATCCACCCGGAAGCCATCGGCCCAGCCGGGGGTGATCGTGTGGAATACCTCGCCACCGCTGAGGCTGCGGCCGTCGCTGTTCACCTGGAAGCGGCGGATGTACTGGCGTGGTTTGCTGGCCCCCGGGGCGCCGGATTCGGCCACATAGAGCACCTGTTCATCGGGGGAGAAGGCCAGGCCGTTGGGGCCGTCAAAGTCGCTGGCCACCGCTTCGGCCTCGACCCCGGCCTCGCCGCTGGCGGGATCGAGTCGGTAGAGCGCCGGCGGCTGCTCGGAGCTCTGCCGGCCCCCCTCGTAGTCGTTCATCAGGCCATAGAGCGGGTCGCTGAACCAGATCGAGCCGTCGCGCTTCACCACCACGTCGTTGGGGGCATTGAGGCGCTGGCCGCGGGCCCGGCTCACCAGGGTGGTGGTGGTGCCGTCGTGCTCGAGGCGGGTGAGGCAGCGGCTGCGGTGGTGGCACTGGATCAACCGCCCCTGAAGGTCGCGCGTTTGGCCATTGGCGAATTCGGACGGCTCCAGGAAGGGGGTTACCCCGTGCTGCTCGCTCCAGCGCAGGGTGCGGTTGCCGGGGATGTCGTTGAACAGAAGGCAGCGCTGGTCGCCGAACCACACCGGCCCCTCCAACCAGCGGAAGCCCTCCGCCAGCAGCTCCAGCTCGGCGTTGAACAGCACCAGCGCATCGAAGCGCGGGTCGTGGCTCTCGGTGCAGGCCGAGGGCTGATGCACCGCTGGCGGCGTCATTGGAAGAAGCCGGGGCGGGCGCACCGCCAGGCGTCGTCGTTGCGCTGGATGATCAGTTGCACGCAGGGCTCATCGCCCTCCTGGGCCGACAGGTGCCCCCGCTTGCCGTCGGGCGTGGCGATGCAGCCCTGGTCGCCACCGAAGGAGTACTCCCCCGCGCGGATGGTCACCTTCTGGCCATCCATGCTCTGCACTGACCAGGCCCCCTTGAGCACGTAGATCCACTTGGGCACATGGTTTTCGTGCCAGTCGGCGGTCCAGCCCACCGGCAGGTAGGTCACGAAGGCATTGCCCTGGTCAAACAGGGGGCGGGAGAACTGGGGTGAGTCGCCGGGCCCCAGCTGGCCCAACTGAAACGAGCTGATCGTGCACGGTTGCTGGCGGCTGATGCCGGCGTCGTCGGTCCAGAGATGCCAGTAGCTCTCGGGCTGGGGCGCCAGGCTGAAGGGGTCGCTCATGGTGGCTGGCTGATTTCATGAATGGCCGATTTCAGGGCTGGCCGGTCGCAGGGCTGGCCGATCTCAGTCCTTGATGGCGATGGCCGAGATCTCCAGCTGGATGCCCAGCACCAGGCCGGCCACCTGCACCACCGCCCGGGAGGGATAGGCCTGGGGGTCGGGGAAATACTCCTGCCAAACGGCGTCGAACGTGTCGAGTGTGTTGATGTCGGTGAGGTACACGGTGGCACTCACCATGTGTTCAAAGCCGAAGCCCGCCTCCTGCAGCACTGCCTCGATGTTGCGCATCACCTGGCGCGATTCGAGCGTGATGTCGCCGTTGCCCACCACCGCGTTGGTGATGGGGTCGACAGGCAACTGGCCTGTGATGAAGAGCGTGTTGCCGTGTTGGAAGCCCTGGCTGTATGAGGCCACCGGTTTGGGGAAGCGATCGCTGTGAATGGCCCGGCGAAGCGGCATGGCTGGCATCACGATGGCGTCGGGCGGCAACGTCTTCACCGTAGGGATGGTTATGGCGTTGTCATCGATCTGTCATGCGCGGCTCACGGCTCTGTGCCGGGTTGTTGTGTGCCGTGGTGTTGCAGGTGGCTGCGGTGGGGCTGGTGGCTGTTTAGCTTCCGCCTACTTCCCTCGTGCCACGGCCCCCCATTCGCCATGACCCAGGCCAACCCCTACGCCCAGGAAACCCTGGCCAACCTGCTCCGGGGCAAGGTGATCATCGTGACCGGTGGCAATAGCGGCATTGGCAAATCGATCGTGGAGGAGGTGGCCCGGT
>JBILDP010000198.1:0-4156 GCA_044352535.1 Prochlorococcaceae cyanobacterium | reverse complement strand
CAGCGGTAGCGACCGCTGGTGCCCGGCACCAGAAAGCGGAGGGAACGCAAGGGCGGAAGCAACGGCGATCCGCCGACTCTGGATCAGGCGGCGACCGCCTCGGTGCTGCCGGCGCGCTGGCGGCGGGTGAGGAAGCCGAACAGCACCTTGCCGATGGCGGCGATCAGGTTGCCCTCCAGCTCCTGGAACATCTTCATGTTGAGGTGGAAGGCATGGTTGGCCTCCTCCACGATGCGATCGGCCATGGCCTGATCGATCGGCAGGGCATCAAGGGTGGCGCGGTAGTTGGTCTTGAAGCCCTTCTCGTCGGGGATGGTGTCGAACTCGTAGAAGCGCAGACCGTCGTGCTCGCCGAGGTTCATCGCCTTCTGGGCGATGTTCTTGAGGATCTGACCGCCGGAGAGGTCGCCGATGTAGCGGGTGTAGTGGTGGCCCACCAGCAGCTCGGGCGACTCCTGGGCAATCTGGTGAATGCGGGCCACATACTCCTGGGCGGCCGGGGTGGCCTTCACACTGCTGCGCCAGCCTTCGCCGAAATAGAAGGCCAGATCCTGCTCGAGGCTCTCGCGCCGGTTGAGCTCGGGGAAGCCCACTGGGCCCACCACGGGATGGCCGGCGGCCCGCAGCTTGCCGATCTCCTCCTCCATCGCCGCATACACGAAGAAGAGGTCGGCCACCAGGGTGCGGTAGCTGGCCTTGTCGACCACGCCCTTGAGGAAGCAGCTCACGAAGCCGGTGTTCTCGGCCATGGTGTGCGATTTCTTGGTGCCTTCACGCAGCTGGGAAGCGAGGGCAACGGGCATGGCCAGGCGAGCGCGCAACGGGAGCGAGGGGTCAAATTAGGCGGGGCGTTTGCCGCGGCGCCGCCAAGGTTGCGAAGGATTACGCCGCGAGGGGATCACGCCGCCGCCGCGTCGGCACTGTTGAGCAGGGCGAACAGGGCGCGGCAGAAGCTGTGCAGCTTGTCGACCACCGCCGGATCGGGCAGGTGACTGCCGCTGGGCTGCCAGTCGCCCAGCGTGGCCAGCCGCCAGCGCTCGGATTCATAGGTGAGGCCGCGGATCGTTACCCCCAGCAGGCGCGGGCGCCCGGCAGCCGGAGCGGCGTCGAGGCGCAGCTGCACCAGCACCGAGCGGCACTGGTTGCGCGGATTCCAGCCGGGAAAGTGAAACGAGAGATCCAGACTTTCGGCCTCGGCCCAGGCGCGGGTCTGGGGGTCGTCGCGCCAGGGGGTGAGGTTGGCGCGCGCCGCCGGGAACTGACTGCGGAACAGGGCAGCCGTGGAGGCGATCGCCTGGGCCCATTCCAGATTTCGGGCCTGATCGGCGGCATTCATGCCGTTTCCCCTGAGCAGAACCGCAGATCACCGAAACCTAGGCTCGCCGCACCGCCAGTGCCGCAGGAATGGCTACCAGCTCCCCGCAGTTCGAGAAGCTCACGCCCCCCAGCACGGGCACCCCGATCCGCTTCGAGAACGGCCAGCCGGTCGTGCCCAACGACCCGATCATCCCCTTCATCCGCGGCGATGGCACCGGCGTGGACATCTGGCCCGCCACCCAGAAGGTGCTGGATGCGGCGGTGGCCAAGGCCTACGGCGGCGAGCGCCGGATCGAGTGGTTCAAGGTGTATGCCGGCGATGAGGCCTGCGACCTCTACGGCACCTATCAATATCTGCCCGAAGACACCCTCACCGCCATCAGGGACTACGGCGTGGCCATCAAGGGCCCGCTCACCACACCGATCGGCGGCGGCATCCGCTCGCTGAATGTGGCCCTGCGCCAGATCTTCGATCTGTACTGCTGCGTGCGCCCCTGCCGCTACTACGAGGGCACCCCCAGCCCCCACAAGCGGCCCCAGGACCTCGACGTGATCGTGTATCGCGAGAACACCGAGGACATTTATATGGGCATCGAGTGGGAGGCCACCGATCCGGTGTGCCTCGAGCTGATCCAGCACCTGAATGAGGTGGTGATCCCTGCCAACGGCAAGCTCGGCAAACGCCGGATTCCGGAGGGCTCCGGCATCGGCATCAAGCCGGTGAGCAAGCACGGCAGCCAGCGCCACATCCGCAAGGCGATCCAGCACGCCCTGCGTCTGGAGGGCGACAAGCGTCACGTGACGCTGGTGCACAAGGGCAACATCATGAAATTCACGGAAGGCGCCTTCCGCGACTGGGGCTACGAGCTGGCCACTACCGAATTCCGCGACGTGTGCGTGACCGAGCGCGAGAGCTGGATCCTCGACAACGCCGATCGCAACCCGGGTCTGAGCATCGAAGCCAACGCCAGGATGGTGGATCCCGGCTACGACGCCCTCACACCGGAGAAGAAGGAGGCGATCTGCGCCGAGGTGAAGGGCGTGCTCGAGGCCATCGGCGCCAGCCATGGCAACGGCCAGTGGAAGCAGATGGTGATGGTCGACGACCGCATCGCCGACAGCATCTTCCAGCAGATCCAGACCCGCCCGGCCGACTACTCGATCCTGGCCACCCTCAACCTCAACGGCGACTACATCTCCGATGCCGCCGCCGCCGTGGTGGGCGGCCTGGGGATGGCCCCCGGCGCCAACATCGGCGACACCGCCGCCATCTTCGAGGCCACCCACGGCACCGCCCCGAAGCACGCGGGTCTCGACCGCATCAACCCCGGCTCGGTGATCCTGAGCGGCGTGATGATGCTCGAATTCATGGGCTGGCAGGAAGCCGCCGACCTGATCACCGCCGGCCTCAGCGCCGCCATCGCCAACCAGGAGGTCACCTACGACCTGGCCCGCCTGATGGAGCCGCCCGTGGAGCCGGTGAGCTGCAGCGGCTTTGCCGACGCCGTGATCCGCCACTTCGGCGGCTGAGCGGACCACCAACGCAGCGCCATGCCGGACAGACTTGCCCGATGACCCTGCCCGGCCTACCCGCTGGGGGCACAGACCCCTGCGTTCACTGCGGTTTCTGTCTGCCCACCTGCGCCAGCTACCGGGTGCTGGGCACGGAGATGGACTCCCCCCGGGGCCGCATCCACACCCTCAAGGCGATCGAGGCCGGTGAGCTGGAGCTCGACGCCACCGTGGCTCGGCACTTCGACAGCTGCCTGGGTTGCTTCGCCTGCGTGAGCGCCTGCCCCTCGGGGGTGCGCTACGACCAGCTGATCGAGGCCACCCGGCCCCAGCTCAATGCGCCCGAGCTGCGCAGTCCGGCCCAGCGGGCCTTCCGCAGGCTGCTGCTCAGCCTGCTGCCCTACCCAAAACGGCTGCGGGCGGCCCTGGCCCCCCTGCGGGCCTACGCGGGCACGCCCCTGCAGGGCATGGCTCGCCGCAGCGGCCTCACCCGGCTGCTGGGGCCCCAGCTGGAGGCGATGGAGCAGCTGCTGCCGCCACTGGCAGCGGAGGCCTTCCGCGATCCATGGCCTGTGGTGGTGCCGGCCCTGGGCGAACGCCGCGCCCGGGTGGGGCTGGTGCTGGGCTGCGTGCAGCGCCTGTTTGATCCAGGCGTGAACCGGGCCGTGGTGGAGGTGCTCAGCGCCAACGGCATCGAGGTGGTGATTCCACCGGATCAGGGCTGCTGCGGCGCCGTGACCCACCACCAGGGCGAGCTGGAGCAGACCGACCAGCTGGCCGCAGCCCTGGTGCGCAGCTTCAACGCCGCCGTTGGGCCGGGCCGTCCCGCCGGTGCCGAGCCCCTCGATGCGGTGCTGGTGGCGGCCTCCGGCTGCGGCCACACCCTCAAGGCCTACGACCACCTCACCAGCACCGGCTTCAGTGCCCCCGTGCGCGACGTGCACGAATTCCTGCAGCAGCTGGGGCTGAGCGAAGCCTTCCGCGCCCGCCTCCAGCCCCTGCCCCATCCCGACGGCACCCCCGCCACATCGGAGCGCCCCCTGCAGGTGGCGGTGCACGACGCCTGCCACATGCTCCACGGCCAGGGCATCCGCGAGCAGCCCCGCGACCTGCTGGCCGCCATCCCCCACCTGCGCCTGCGGGAAGCGGTGGAGGCCGGGGTGTGCTGCGGCAGTGCCGGCATCTACAACCTGGTGCAGCCCGAGGAGGCCGCCGAGCTGGGCCGGATCAAGGCCGCCGACCTGGCGGGCACCGGCGCCGAGCTCGTGGCCAGCGCCAACATCGGCTGCACCCTGCAACTCCGCCGCCACCTGGGCGAGGGCGCGTT